>NZ_KV837191.1:0-318 GCF_001838465.1 Staphylococcus sp. HMSC061G12 | reverse complement strand
CGACCATTACCAATTTTAAGCAAAGTCCCAACCATATTGCGGACTTGTTTATAAAGAAAACCATTTCCACTGAAGGTAAAGACAAAGAAACCAGTTTTTTCGTCAATGTCAACCGTTGCTCGTGTAATCGTGCGAACTTTATTTTCTACAGATGTTCCTGAAGCTGTAAATCCTGTAAAATCATGTGTTCCCACCAAAACCTTGATAGCTTCCTGCATTAAAGCCAAATCTAACGGATATGGGTAATGCGTCGCATAATGGCGCATCATCGGATTCTTAGGACGACCAGCATCAACTAAAAATTCATAAGTTTTACTG
>NZ_KV837190.1:0-200 GCF_001838465.1 Staphylococcus sp. HMSC061G12 | reverse complement strand
TTTCCATCAGACTTAAGTCTGCGAAAGAAGCTGCAGAACTCACTCTTTTAAATGCAGAACAGGATGCTGTGAATCTACGTGGCAAGGCTGAATTAGAAGCTGAGCACATTAGAAAATCAGCTGAGCGAGAAACGAAAGCTCATCGCAAAGAATTACTGATCGAAGCAAAAGAAGAGGCTAGAAAATATCGAGAAGAGATT
>NZ_KV837189.1:0-229 GCF_001838465.1 Staphylococcus sp. HMSC061G12 | reverse complement strand
TTGCTGATTATTCAGGTGAAGAGGTTCTTCCAGAACTTGAAGGCAAAAAATTGAAAGAAGTCCTTCTTGAACCAACTCGTATCTACGTTAAAGCAGTGCTTCCACTTATCAAAGAAGAATTGGTTAACGGTATTGCTCACATCACTGGTGGTGGATTCATCGAAAATGTGCCTCGTATGTTCGCGGATGACTTGGCTGCTGAAATCGAAGAAGACAAAATCCCAGTTCT
>NZ_KV837188.1:0-206 GCF_001838465.1 Staphylococcus sp. HMSC061G12 | reverse complement strand
AACGGGAATACCAAAGTATTTGAGAAATGCTCCCTCAATCATGGAAAGTGGGGGAATATCCCCAAACAAAATGATGATAAATTCCGTAATCACAAACCATGTAATCTGTGTAAAAGTAACGGGAAAGGGTAAGTTAAAGTCATTGATTGCATACAAGACTTTTTCCACGTTCCAGATACCCGTATAAGATTTAATCTTTTTCAAGT
>NZ_KV837187.1:0-242 GCF_001838465.1 Staphylococcus sp. HMSC061G12 | reverse complement strand
GAGAGGTATGACATGAGATAGGTTTATTGAGAGTGTTTTAGCTAGGTGATTGTTCACACCAAAAAAGCGACTGATAACTCAGCTAGGCATTCTTGTAAACTGATTTACTTTTGACATCGTATTTTCAGTTGGGGGCAGCTGAAAATATGTTGGTGCAGCTTGACTGTATAACTTTCTGAAAAGACTGACAGCCACACTAAAAAACTTAGGAGAAAGCAAACCTTTTTGATTTGGTAAGGTTT
>NZ_KV837186.1:0-456 GCF_001838465.1 Staphylococcus sp. HMSC061G12 | reverse complement strand
AAAGTTGGAAGAGTTGCGAACGGGTGAGTAACGCGTAGGTAACCTGCCTACTAGCGGGGGATAACTATTGGAAACGATAGCTAATACCGCATAACAGCATTTAACCCATGTTAGATGCTTGAAAGGAGCAATTGCTTCACTAGTAGATGGACCTGCGTTGTATTAGCTAGTTGGTGAGGTAACGGCTCACCAAGGCGACGATACATAGCCGACCTGAGAGGGTGATCGGCCACACTGGGACTGAGACACGGCCCAGACTCCTACGGGAGGCAGCAGTAGGGAATCTTCGGCAATGGGGGCAACCCTGACCGAGCAACGCCGCGTGAGTGAAGAAGGTTTTCGGATCGTAAAGCTCTGTTGTAAGAGAAGAACGTGTGTGAGAGTGGAAAGTTCACACAGTGACGGTAACTTACCAGAAAGGGACGGCTAACTACGTGCCAGCAGCCGCGGTAATAC
>NZ_KV837185.1:0-218 GCF_001838465.1 Staphylococcus sp. HMSC061G12 | reverse complement strand
TAACTTTAATATTACCAGGGTACTCAAGGTTATTTTCAATTTTTTCACGAACTTTGTGTGCGATGATTGTTACCTCATCATCGGAAATTTTATTTGGTTGCACCATGATACGAATTTCGCGTCCAGCTTGCAAGGCATAGCTGTTTTGAACGCCATCGAAGCTCTTGGCAATTTCTTCCAAATCACGTAGACGTTTGATGTAGTTTTCCATAGACTCA
>NZ_KV837184.1:0-204 GCF_001838465.1 Staphylococcus sp. HMSC061G12 | reverse complement strand
CAACAACATACTCAATCATGTCTGTTGAAGAACGCGGAACAATCTTCGTTAACCCAGGTACTGAAGTATACGAAGGTATGATTATCGGTGAAAACTCACGTGAAAACGACTTGACAGTTAACATCACTAAAGCTAAACAAATGACAAACGTTCGTTCAGCTACGAAAGACCAAACTGCCGTTATCAAAACTCCACGTATCTTGA
>NZ_KV837183.1:0-230 GCF_001838465.1 Staphylococcus sp. HMSC061G12 | reverse complement strand
AAATGGTGCTGAGTTCAGAATTGAAGTATTTATTTTGAAAGATAAAGTAACCGTTATGATTGATACCACTGGTGCTAGTCTCTTTAAACGTGGTTACCGTGTGGCAAAAGGTGGCGCTCCGATTAAAGAAAATATGGCAGCTGCTATTATCGAGTTGTCAAACTGGTACCCAGATAAACCATTTATCGATCCAACATGCGGTTCTGGAACATTCTGTATTGAAGCTACTA
>NZ_KV837182.1:0-209 GCF_001838465.1 Staphylococcus sp. HMSC061G12 | reverse complement strand
GTTTGTACTCTGACGTCAACTTAGTAATCGCTTGAATTAAGGATCCATTGTAATATTCCATTACATTGGTAATTTCATTTTTTACCTTAAGTTTTTTCTCACGAATGATGTCCGTTTGCATGATGATTTCAATGTAACGGCGTAAGTCAGTGTACCATTTATCGCGATTAACTACTCCTGCTTTCACATCACGATATTTACGCAAAAGG
>NZ_KV837181.1:0-255 GCF_001838465.1 Staphylococcus sp. HMSC061G12 | reverse complement strand
AAAGCGAACACCAGGACCATCCACGGAACCAAAACTTTCTGTTGAATGAATCATTCCTGTCACTTTTCCGTAATCTATTTCAGTCATTTTCTAACATCCTTTGTAACCGTTTTTCTAATTTTCATTATACCATTTTCCAGAGAAAAGATGGTGATAAAAAACTAGTAAAACAGCTCTTATATATCAGTTTTTAAGTCAATCAAAGCGTTAAGTCATCACATCAATCTATTGAAAAAAAAAAAAAGACTAAGCTAA
>NZ_KV837180.1:0-334 GCF_001838465.1 Staphylococcus sp. HMSC061G12 | reverse complement strand
AAAAAGTAAACATTTAACACTAACTGAACGTAGAATGATTGAACGTTGGCTTCAAGAAGGACTCTAAAATCGTGAAATCGCTAGGAGATTAGCTAAAGCTCCTCAAACCATTCACAACGAAGTCAAACGTGGTCAGGTTAGACAACAAGTGCGTAAAGGAAAATTTGAAGTGATCTACTCAGCTGATTTTGCTCAAAAAGCCTATCAAAACAATCGCAAACGTTCTGTTAAACAAGTCTCCCTAACCAAGGGACTCAAAGAAAAGATAACTCACTACATCGAACAGAAATACTCTCCCGAGATGATGGTAAAGTCAAAAGGGATACCTGTTCCC
>NZ_KV837179.1:0-245 GCF_001838465.1 Staphylococcus sp. HMSC061G12 | reverse complement strand
GGGGTTCAACGCTGCTAACGGTGAATGGGTGAACATGGTTGAAGCTGGTATTATTGACCCAGTTAAAGTAACACGTTCAGCGCTTCAAAATGCTGCTTCAGTAGCAAGCCTTATCCTTACAACAGAAGCCGTTGTGGCTAACCATCCAGAACCTGCTGCAAGCACACCAGCAGCTCCTGGCATGGATCCATCAATGATGGGTGGATTCTAATCCAAAATACGAATAGATTAATTAGAAAGAACAC
>NZ_KV837178.1:0-271 GCF_001838465.1 Staphylococcus sp. HMSC061G12 | reverse complement strand
AAACCAGGAACTAGCCCTGTAACATGTAGCCGTTGTCATGGTTCAGGTGTGATTAATGTCGATACACAAACACCACTTGGTATGATGCGTCGTCAAGTGACATGTGATGTCTGTCACGGTACAGGTAAAGAAATCAAAGAACCATGTCACACATGTCATGGAACAGGACACGAAAAGAAAACACACAAAGTATCTGTTAAAATTCCAGCAGGTGTTGAAACTGATCAACAAATTCGCTTGCAAGGACAAGGTGAAGCTGGCTTTAACGGCG
>NZ_KV837177.1:0-212 GCF_001838465.1 Staphylococcus sp. HMSC061G12 | reverse complement strand
GTGTTGTGCAAAGTTTCTAGATTGTAATAAAATGGACAAGCTACAGCAGTATTTTTTTGACTATCAAAAGTAACAGGCATTTGGATAACTAGATACTCACTGGCACTGCTAACTTCTTGTCCCTTGTCATCTGACAAGTATACTCGACTAATCTGACGATCCTTACCTGCAGTCCCGACTAGGAGCTTATCAGCGATAACTCCTGACACTTT
>NZ_KV837176.1:0-202 GCF_001838465.1 Staphylococcus sp. HMSC061G12 | reverse complement strand
TTTGGTCTTGAACAAGGTCTTAACTTCATCGCTATTTCATTCGTACGTACTGCAAAAGACGTTGAAGAAGTTCGTACAATCTGTGAAGAAACTGGTAACGGGCACGTTCGTTTGTTCGCTAAAATCGAAAACCAACAAGGTATCGAAAACATCGACGAAATCATCGAAGCTGCTGATGGTATCATGATCGCTCGTGGTGACA
>NZ_KV837175.1:0-217 GCF_001838465.1 Staphylococcus sp. HMSC061G12 | reverse complement strand
ATGAAACAGCGGGAATCTATGAGTTCCATTGTATTCGGGAAAAACATTGCCGTACCTCATCCTTTGAAAGCCGTCGGTAGCAAACATCATTTTGCGGTAGCAATTGTCAAAAATGGTGTGAAATGGGATGAACAATATCTATCAATCAAAATTATCTTTTTAATGTCAATGTCAATTCATGATAATGATGGACTACCAGAGTTGACATCTGCCATTG
>NZ_KV837174.1:0-209 GCF_001838465.1 Staphylococcus sp. HMSC061G12 | reverse complement strand
ATCATTCAGGTTTTGGACGAGACCTTGACTTACGAAGTGGACCAAATTTTGACGGTAACGCCAGATGACGTGTCGGCGTTAGCAATCGACCCAGAGCAAGACTATGTGACTTTGATGACTTGTACGCCGTATGGAGTCAATACTCACCGTCTCTTGGTTCGTGGTCACCGTATCGCTAATCAGGAAAATGCTGCGCGTGTGACATCTGA
>NZ_KV837173.1:0-790 GCF_001838465.1 Staphylococcus sp. HMSC061G12 | reverse complement strand
AAGGTGCGGCTGGATCACCTCCTTTCTAAGGATAAACGGAAGCACGTTTGGGTATTGTTTAGTTTTGAGAGGTCTTGTGGGGCCTTAGCTCAGCTGGGAGAGCGCCTGCTTTGCACGCAGGAGGTCAGCGGTTCGATCCCGCTAGGCTCCATTGAATCGAAAGATTCAAAAGATTGTCCATTGAAAATTGAATATCTATATCAAATTCCACGATTCAAGAAATTGAATTGTAGATAGTAACAAGAAATAAACCGAAACGCTGTGATTTAATGAGTTTAAGGTCAACAGACCAAAATAAGGTTAAGTTAATAAGGGCGCACGGTGGATGCCTTGGCACTAGAAGCCGATGAAGGACGTGACTAACGACGAAATGCTTTGGGGAGTTGTAAGTAAACATTGATCCAGAGATGTCCGAATGGGGGAACCCGGCATGTAATGCATGTCACTCATTACTGTTAAGGTAATGAAGAGGAAGACGCAGTGAACTGAAACATCTAAGTAGCTGCAGGAAGAGAAAGCAAATGCGATTGCCTTAGTAGCGGCGAGCGAAATGGCAAGAGGGCAAACCGATGTGTTTACACATCGGGGTTGTAGGACTGCGACGTGGGACGACAAGATTATAGAAGAATTACCTGGGAAGGTAAGCCAAAGAGAGTAACAGCCTCGTATTCGAAATAGTCTTTAACCCTAGCAGTATCCTGAGTACGGCGAGACACGAGAAATCTCGTCGGAATCTGGGAGGACCATCTCCTAACCCTAAATACTCTCTAGTGACCGATAGTGAACCAGT
>NZ_KV837172.1:0-376 GCF_001838465.1 Staphylococcus sp. HMSC061G12 | reverse complement strand
GAGGAATAGGGTCCTTGAACTGGCAAAAAGTCAACTAAAACAAGCCACTTATGAATTTTTTGTTTTAGATGCTCGATTAATTCAAATTGAGCAAAATACGGCGACGATTTACCTGGATCCTATGAAAGAACTCTTTTGGGATAAAAATTTAAAACCAATCATTTTAACGGCTGGTTTTGAGGTTTATAATACTGAAATTGTCGTGAACTATGTCTTTGAAGAAGATTTAGCTAAACAAGCAGTAGAAGAACCAACTTCCCAAGTTCTCCAAGCCCCACAAAAGAATCACCTGCCACAGGTTGATTCAGATTTAAATACAAAGTATACTTTTGACAACTTTGTCCAAGGTGATGAAAACCGTTGGGCCTTTTCTGCG
>NZ_KV837171.1:0-426 GCF_001838465.1 Staphylococcus sp. HMSC061G12 | reverse complement strand
CAGTAAGAGCCCTGAGAGATGATCAGGTAGATAGGTTAGAAGTGTAAGTGTGGTGACACATGTAGCGGACTAATACTAATAGCTCGAGGACTTATCCAAAAAAGAAACGAGTCAATATTGACAGCGCGTAGGTTTCTTGTTAGAATATATAGGTATTCAATTTTGATTGGATAATCAATCATAGTTAAGTGACGATAGCCTAGGAGATACACCTGTTCCCATGCCGAACACAGAAGTTAAGCCCTAGCACGCCTGATGTAGTTGGGGGTTGCCCCCTGTTAGATATGGTAGTCGCTTAGCATTTATCCGCCATAGCTCAGTTGGTAGTAGCGCATGACTGTTAATCATGATGTCGTAGGTTCGAGTCCTACTGGCGGAGTTTAAAAGCGGTAGACGGAGAGCAACTCATTGAGTTGCTTTTTTTCT
>NZ_KV837170.1:0-279 GCF_001838465.1 Staphylococcus sp. HMSC061G12 | reverse complement strand
TAGGCCCGACTTTCGTCCCTGCTCGAGTTGTAGCTCTCGCAGTCAAGCTCCCTTATACCTTTACACTCTGCGAATGATTTCCAACCATTCTGAGGGAACCTTTGGGCGCCTCCGTTACCTTTTAGGAGGCGACCGCCCCAGTCAAACTGCCCGTCAGACACTGTCTCCGATAGGGATAGCCTATCTAGGTTAGAGTAGCCATAACACAAGGGTAGTATCCCAACAACGCCTCCACCGAAACTAGCGTCCCGATTTCATAGGCTCCTACCTATCCTGTAC
>NZ_KV837169.1:0-269 GCF_001838465.1 Staphylococcus sp. HMSC061G12 | reverse complement strand
GGGGTCGCAGGTTCGAATCCTGTCTTCCCGATGTGAATTCTCGAAATTCACAAAGACCTTTGAAAACTGAACAATACGAACCAAACGTGCGGGTTACGGAAGTAACCTGTCAAAAAAACGATAAATCTGTCAGTGACAGAATGAGAACAAGATTAAATGAGAGTTTGATCCTGGCTCAGGACGAACGCTGGCGGCGTGCCTAATACATGCAAGTAGAACGCTGAAGACTTTAGCTTGCTAAAGTTGGAAGAGTTGCGAACGGGTGAGTA
>NZ_KV837168.1:31115-89975 GCF_001838465.1 Staphylococcus sp. HMSC061G12 | reverse complement strand
TTAGAAGTCAGAACATTTATGTCCCGACCCCTTTGCTATATTTCATGTTTAATCCAATTTAACACATGTACTCCATCATATACGTATCATTCGCTAGTTATTCTCATAACTCGCTTCAATGAATGCCTTAGCCTTCTCTAAATCTTTCTTATTTCTAAGTGTTAAAGCGACATTACCAGTTCCGTAATGAGAAATCTATTTCACTAGGAAACTTTAAAGATATCCTCTTATTAAATGCATAACTTCAAAATTGTAAATTACACTAAAACAATTTATTATTGTTTGTTATAATTATTAAATAATAACTGCTCTTGGAGGGTTGATTCTATGAAAAGTATTGTGAGATTCATATTATTCTATATACTAGCCTTGATTATTTACAACTCGATTATGTTTATCTTCAGCAGAAAGGTGGACTTAGCTGATACCTTTCTACTTCCTTTAGTGGTTACCTTAATTATGTTCCTTGTATTTAAAACTGAAGAAAATCGATAACTTTATCTTGAATTAAAGCATGTTAGTGATTTGAAGCTGATGAACAAAAAACAAAGAGGAGAATTTTCATAAAAAAACTATCAAACATTATTTTAGTACTCACTGTCGTTCTATTCGTTTTTGGATGTAGTACAAATAAAACAGAAAGCGAAGAGAAAGAGAAGACAGTTAAAACAACAAGTATTCCTACACAATACTTTGATAAGAAAACTACTCAATCTACCATTTCAAAGTCACAAATGAAAAAAGATATTCAACTGTATTTAGACAGCGATAAAAAATTAACAAAGGCAGGTAATTACTATGAAGTACTCTCTAATCCAGAAAAAGAATTAACTCAAAAAGACATTGATAAAATAAAGAAAGCCAGTCATCTAAAAAAAGAGAATGATCAAAACTTTTCAAATTATATTCAAAACAATAAGTTACCTAACAACTATCAAACTAATGCAGACCATATAAGCAAATTCACCCAATCTAATAACAAAGTTATGATGAATCTTGATAAAAGTATTGAAAACTCATCTGACAAAGTTAAAAACGGCAAATTACCTAAAGAAGAACTCAAAGCTTTACGACAATCTGCCAAATCAGTTAATGGCAAAGAACAAGCAAAGATTGAAAAATTCCTAAACCAAGAAAATATTCATACTATCGCATTTGAAAAATAAAAAACAATCAAACTATTTTAACCATTAGAATATGAACATAAACACCATTACCTAAATTAATTTTTTAAAATTGAAAAGCTAGGAATGATACCTTTGAATAGATTACTTTGGTGCTTGAACATTATTAATTACCTAATATTATTACTTTTATTATTCGTATTTTTTCTAACAAATACTATATCTGCTTGGGGTTTTAACGCTGTAACTTTCTTTTTTATTTATTCTCTAATCACATTAGTTTTTTCTATCTTTGGTGCCATACGTTTTCGAAAAGAAAGTAACTTGAATACATCATTTATTACAAGTATTTTTATAAATTCAGTTAATCTCGTTTTGGTATTTCCGCTATTAGTTATATTTATTTTTTAGCAATAAAAAAGGAGTCTAGGCTTACTTCTCAAGTTTCCTAGACTCCTTTTATTTATATTTGATCAATGTTTTCAATAGCTTTAATGTATTGTCCATTTGTATAAACTTTGATGGTGTAGTCATTGTCTTTGTTTTTGTCGTAGTACCAAGTATCACCACGTTTTTCATTCGGTACGTTATGGAAGTCGGTGAACTCTCTTGTTGTGACGTTAGAAGGAACAACGAAGACATGATCTACTTTGTTGTCGTTGTCATAACTTACGGCAATATTGCCATATTTATTAGCGTCATGACCGTTAATATCTAGACTTTCTTCTGGTTCTCCATATTTCTTTTCAATCGTTTTCTTAGTATCTCCAATATGGAATCCTTTATAACCTGAAGAGTTATCTGCGTTCATAAAGTTAGCGCTGAAGTCATCTGAGTTCACTTCAACTTTAACTGTTTTTGTTTCTTGTTTTGATGTTGTTGCTTGTTCTTGTGTTGTATCGTTTTGTGCGGCTTTTTTGTCGTTATCTTCACGGATACTCATAAAGTGAGAGATAGCGAAAATCAACGCAGCAACCAAAACGAGGATAATAAGACTAATCACGATAATCCAACCTTTTGATAATTTCTTTTTAGATGACTGTATGCGGTGTGTTTCGTTTGTAGGTTTTGATTGTGCTGCATCACGCCTGTCTTTTTGTGGCACTTTTGCACCGCAGTTTGTGCAGAATAGTTCATCAGGTTCTAATTTCTTTCCACAATTTGTACAGTACTTCAAAGTTAAACTCCTTTCTATATTCAGATGACATAGATGCCGTTATTTTAAGTACAAACTATCACCTTTGCAGTTTTCACAACTTGATAATGTACTTCAATTATACATCTTGTTATTTGAATTTATAGTACATTTTTTGTCTTTTTTGAAAATTATTTCAATAACTTTAATTGTGTTATAGATATTGAAAAATGAGTGTGCTACTATGACATTAATCACACAAAATGTTGTGTATTATTTTTTATATTTAATTAAAAGTTAAGGGGGATTAACATGAAATGTCCAAAATGCGGAGCACCTGTTGAACAAGACGATCGTTTCTGCGGAGAATGCGGAATCGATTTAACTAAAGTATCAGCTGTTTCCTCACAAAATTCTACTGAATCAGAATCATCTCAAGCATTACATAACCACAATGAAAATGAACCAACACACTCTAATCAACAACCTAGTTTCGACAAAGAAAAATTTAATCAACATGCGAATGAAATTAAACACGAAGGGACGAGTTTCTTTTCACAACTCTTCAAATCACACGACAGTGTGATTGCAGGTACTAAATCTTTCTCACTTAAATTTATCGGCATACTCTCTGCAGTATTTTTAATTTTGACACTGATTGTTTTAGCTATCTTCGTTCCAAGCGAAGTTAACTACATTGGATATGGCGTTACGAAATCAGGTATTGTCACAAAATCATTCTTCGGTATTCTGTTATTCTTAATTATTTCTTATGGATTACTTGCTGGTGTGACACGCCTAGTAGTTAAAGATAACATCAGCTTTGCGAAGATTCTGTCTGACTTTGTATTCATTAATACTTTCTCATTCATTTTCTTCATTTTAGGATTACTGTTACTAAGAGGCGAAATCTATTCAATCGGGTCATTCTTATTATTACTAGGAATTGTCAGCTTCTATGCATCAGCTGTTTATCTCATCACGAAATACTCTAGCTACCATACATTACGTATTCCAGTATTCTTCGGTATCATCATCTATATTGTCGTTCAATTTATCGTACTATCAATCTACGGTGAAATGCTTCGAAATACATTTGTAGATATCTTTGGAAGTATGCTTGAAGACTTATTTAGATTTGGAGGTGGTTTCTAGTGAAGTTCTGTCGTAATTGCGGACACAAACTTAAAGAGGGACAGAAAGTTTGCCCACAATGCGGAACACCCACGAATCAGACACCTAAGCGCTCTAATCAAAACTATCACTCAGCACCACGCCAACCACAATCTAAAAAGATGTGGGTAATCATCGGTATTATTGCCGCAATCATTATTGTTTTACTGATACTCTTCTTTGTTGGTAAACAACAAGCAAGTGTCACACATCAAGCAGATCAAGTCGCAGATGCGATTAAAGATAAAGACCCAAATAAAGTGAAAAAGTATGTTAAGTCAGACGGTAAAAAATTAAGCAAAGATGAGGCTAAAGCTTTTCTTGATATCTTAGAAGGTGGAAAACTTTATAAAACCGTCGGTAATGAAGTTAAGGAAAAAGGCGAAAGCATGAAACGTAATCATAAGTACAGTGATACTGTTAAATATGATAGCGAAACAATTATGAACATCGACCAAGATGGAAAGAAATGGCTCTTCTTTGATGATTATAAATTCGATATTCCAAACTACTCTATTAGTATGGATGATATTTCAGACGGTGGCACAATTACTTATGAATACGAAGGCAAGAAACACAAAGTAGATAGTAATGGTCATATCGGCTCGTTCCCACTTGGTCTTTATGAGTTAAAAGCTACGAAGAAAGTTAACGACAAAGACTATAAAGGACAACTTCAAATCTATGCATCACAACATTCTAGTCTTGCTCACTCAAACTTTGATCAAATCAAATTCAATGTTGAGTTAGATAATTACAGTATTAACGAAGAAGATACAACACTCTACATCAACAACAAACCACATGACTTCGACTCTTCTACTGATTATGGTCCATATCCGCCAGATGAAAAAGTTGAAGTCTACGCAGTAGCTGATGTTGAAGGTAAGAACTTCACGTCAGACAAACAAGTAGTGAAATTCGAAGGTGATTCAGAAAGTCCAGAAACAGTAAAACTTTCTTTTGACGACGATGCCATCGATAAACAAATCGATAAAGCATTCGAAAAAGAAATGAGCAAAGATGACGATGACGACGAAAGCTCAGACGAAAAAGTCACACGTGAAAACGTCATCGACGTTGTAGAATCATTCGAAGGCAGCACTCTTGATACAGACACTTACACATATAAAGAACCAGAAAAAGATGGAGACGACTGGGGATTCTCATTCACAGATAAAGACGGTGACCTTGCCGGATCTTACATCATTGAACCAGACAAATACGTCACTAAATATGATGAAGACGGCGAAGAAATCGACTCTGGCTACGGAAAATAACTTTATAGAACTATTAAAGCTGCATGACCTTGAAATTAAGGGCATGCAGCTTTTGTAATGTTAATTATTCTATTATTTTAGTCAAACGGATTCCACCAATGTTTACGATTAATTCTGTGATAAATATCGTCTGTATCTATCTCTTGAGTCGAAATTATTGAAGAAATTTTAACATGTGTCCTTCTCATAGTGTTTTCATCTAGCTTTTTAAATTTTAATTCTGCATAAACTCCTGAAGAAGAATATTTAACTATAAAAGTATTTACTTCATCCGTAGGCTCGACCGTATATTTATATTCATCATTAGAATATTTTTTCTTGTTTTTATCTGAAAACTGTTTTAACGATTCATTATTTTTAAATATTATATAGTTGTTACCATTTCCATCGTCAAAATCAGTTTTCCAATCTCCTTCTAAATAATCAGTTGTTTCGTTTTTTCCACATCCAACTATAAATACTATTAAAAAAACAATAAAAATAAAACTCAATAGTTTTTTCACATTTTCTCCCCCAGTTTTTTACATTCTCTAAAATTATATATTTGAAATTAAAACGTTACTACTCTTTTATTAAGTATTAAGTGTCTAATTAGGACTTAATTCTCTAAAAATAACTATTAGATACTTTCTTATAATCAATGGCTAAGTTTTACCTTCACATCATATAGAAGCATACAAGGCAGTCTCACGCTTGTCTGAAGTGAGTGGCCGTATAAAATTGAGTTATTCGCATTAAAAAAGAACCACTAACCCGTATAGATTAGCAGTTCTTGTGTCATATTATTTTATTGTTTCTCCATTTTTCCTTTCGGTATTGTCACAAAGGATGCGACGAATGCGCTAAGCATTACGGCTGCACCTACAACGAAGGCAATACCTGCTGAGAATTCTGGTGTATGGTTTGGTGCGAGTGATGAGTAGACTGTTGTCAGGATTGCGATACCGAATGCGGCACCGAGTGTTGATGACATTTTAATGATACCTGAGGCAACCCCTACTTTTTCAGCTGGAACACTTGTTAATGCTGTATCAAGAACTGGTGTCGCGAAGAAACCAAGTCCGAGTCCAATGAATAAGAATCCGATGACTGATACGATGATATAAACTACATCTGGTAAGAATACTGTTGAGATAAGCAGTATACCTACTGCGATAGAAATCGGTCCTGCAAGCATTGGGAATCTTGGTCCTTTACGTTGTAAGTAACGTTCACCAATACGAATCATAGATAAGCTTCCGATTAAGTAAGTGATTGTCACGAAACCTGCTTTTAATCCTGAGAAACCTAATCCTGCTTGTGCATAGATATTAAATAATGCGAGTGATCCGATAACTGTGTTTAACAAGAAGTTCGCTGATACTGTACCGATATACGTTTTATTAGAGAATACACTGAAGTCGATAAACGGTTGATGTTTTTGTCTTTCATAGAAATAGAAGACAAAGACTGAAATAACGAAAATCGCATCAAGTGTTAAAGTAATCGGGTTCAACCAACCTAATCTTGTTCCTTGTGTTGTAACTACGTTGATACTTAACATCATAATTAAGAAGATAGCAATCCCTACAACGTCGAACTTCATATTTTTAGCGCCAGGCTCTTTTGATTCTGGAACTCCTCTAAATAAGTAGAGTGCGACGAAAGATAGGATAATTGATAATACGAAAATCCACTTCCATCCAAAGAATGTTGCGACAAGTCCTGCGAAGAATGACGCGATACCTGTTCCGCCATATGATCCGAATGACCAGAAACTTAACGCTTTTTGACGTTCTTCGTCATGATAGAACTGATTAATAATCGCAATCGTTGCCGGCATTAAACATGCGGCTGATAAACCTTGTAAGACACGGCCGATAATCAACAGTGCAGGAATACTTGAGATAATGACGGAAATAGATCCGACAATACTCAAGATAATTCCGACACGTGTCATTTTCACACGACCTAGCTTATCCGCTAAGCCACCTGCTACAACAATGAAGATACCTGTGAATAGTGAAGTTAAACTTACTGCAATATTCACGACAGTCATATCAATGTTGTAATCTTTTTGAACATGTGGTGCGATGTTCAAGAAGGATTGCGCGAATAACCAATACGTGAGGATGGATAAGATAATCGCAACGATGAGCTGTGTACCCGGTTTAAATGCTTGATGTTGTTTCTTATTTTGTGCCATTACTTGTTCCTCCTCATTTAGTGATTTTTAATAATGCTTTGACCTGCGATACGACCATAAGTGAAGATGTCCGCAAGTGCGTTACCACCTAAACGGTTACCCGCGTGGATACCGCCCGCAACTTCACCTGCTGCGTATAAACCTTTGATTGGGTTGTTATCGATATCAATGACTTGTGCAGTTGTATCAATTTTCAGACCGCCCATTGTATGGTGAACTGCTGGTTTACGTGGTGTAGCGTAGAATGGTGCACGTTCAATCTTAAGATCGAATGCGTTCTTACTGAAGTCATCATCATGACCTTTATCCACGAAGTCGTTATAACGTTCAATTGTTTTCACAAAGTGGTCTGGATCCATATTTAATTGTCTTGCTAAATCTTCAAGCGTATCTGCTTTATAAAGTACTTTTTCTTCAATTTCTTTATCAATTTTTTCTTGAGATGTGTTCATCGCAAGTTCTTTAATATTTTCATCAGCAATGATGTAGAACAAGCCATCTTTTTGGTCTAATGCTGCTTTAGATAAGACGTCACGGCTTTCAAATTCGTTAACGAAACGGTCACCGTCTTTGTTGACGAAGACGAAGTTAGATGGTGTCACAATTAAGCCTGTGAATAATGCACCTGTTTTAGGGTCAGAAATCGGCATCATTTGTGAGAAGCCCATGCCGACTAAGTCAGCACCTACTTGAACACCTAATTTAATACCGTCACCTGTGATTGCTGGTGAGTTTGTTGTTTTAATATCATCAGGAATGTTATCCCAATATGTGTTATATTGTTGAATCATTTGTGTATTCGCACCGAATCCGCCTGCGGCGATAACAACACCATAACGTGTATGGATTCTAACTTTCGCACCATTATGTTTCGTTGCTTCTACACCGACAATTTTACCGTCTTCTTTAATCAGACGATCCGCTGTTGTTTCAGTCATGATTTGACCATGGTTCTTACGAACATAGTCACTTAGTGATTCAATGAACTCTAAACCTTGAGCTTTCATTGGTTTATGTCCACGTCTCCATAAAGCACCTACAGGCATATCTACAATTGTTCTATCGAAGTGTACACCTTTTTCAGTTAACCATTTCACTGATTCTAAGACATTGTCTGTTAATGTTTTAACTAAGTCATATTGACCTGTGATGACTTTACCGTTTCTATCCGCACGACGTCCGCCAAGGTACGTTTGGATACGGTGCAATTCAATAGAGTCGAACAAGTAATCTTGTCCTTCTTTTTGTGTTTCTAAATATTCTTTGATTTGTTGTTTCAATGTACGGAAGTCTTCAAGGTATTCTTCCTCAATGTCATTTTCATCATGGTTCATTAACGCTTCTAGTGTTTCTTGTTCACCATGTAATGATGGGAATGTATTTTGCCATGAAGGTTCAGGTGCGTTTACTTGGCCACCTGTACGGATTGTATTACCACCAATAGCTGCGAATTTCTCAAGCATAATCACTTCTTTGCCTTGTTCTAAGACTGAAGCTGCTGCACTTAAACCAGCACCACCTGTACCGATGACTACAACATCTGTTGTTTCTTCGATAGTTTCGTCTGACCATTCTACAACTGGTTTTGGACGCGCACGTAAGATGTCTGGGTTTTCGCCTGCTTGTTTAATCGCTTCTGCCACACCTTCAATAACCGCTTCACATGTCACTGTCGCACCAGAAATCACATCTACGTTCAATGTTTGACCATTAATGATTTCATTTGGTAAACGTTCAAACGCTGGGTTTGCGATACCTTCTGATTCATTACTGTCATCTACTTCAATAGACACGATTTCATCTTCAGAGAACACAACTTTCATTGGTAAGTTCGCATTGTGTCCTTGTGCGAAGACTTCATACGTACCTGGGTTATATTTAACCTTTTTATTTTGTAACGCTTTTAAGCGTTCATATTTACGTTGTTCTTCTTCTTTATCGACAATCATGAAGTCCATTACTTTCCATAACGGAGATGGAATGTGTAATAAACGTTGATCATGAATATCTACGAAATCTTCAACTTTTTCATTCTTTTCAATCTTTTCAGCCCAGTGTGGTTCAACTAAATAAGCTTTACCTACGCTGACTAAATCGTATCCAAGTTCTAATGCTTCTTCAGCATCTTCACGTTGACCGATACTACCAACACCCATAATTGGAATGTCAGCTAACGTATCGCTTTGAAGTTTTAAATATTTTGAAATTAATGGTTCTTTATCCGCTGTATCTACAATAGATGTACGTTTATAACTGTTCGCAGAAATATGGAAATAATCTGGATGTGCTTCTGCTAAAGTATTTAAAAGATACATTGTATCGTCAAAACGGATACCTGGTTCTTCTAATTCTTCTGGTGAGAAACGGTAACCGATAATGAAGTTTTCAGCTCCATTATCTTTTGCTGCTTTTTGTACTTCTTTCAAGACAGCCATTGGGAAATTCGTACGTTTTTGTCTGCTTCCGCCCCACTCATCTGTTCTACGGTTACTGTGAGGTGAGAAGAATTGTTGTAAGAGATATGTGTTCGCACCATGAATTTCAACACCATCATAACCCGCTTCAATTGCTCTTCTTGTTGCTTCACCGAATTGGTGAATCATATCTTCAACTTGTAATGCTGTCATTTCACGAGGTACTGCCGCATTTGGACGAAGTGCCGCAACCGGACTCGCTGAAATCGGAGTCGCACCCCCATTTAATTTAGGGTCAGCCATTCTCCCTGCATGATATAACTGTAAAATTGCTTTAGATCCATTTTCGTGAATCGCATCTGCTAAACGTTTTAAACCTGGAATCTTTTCATCTGTATCTATGCCGATAGCACCTGGGAAGCCACGGCCGTTGTCCATTACGAAACAACTTTCTACAATAATCGCACCCACTTTACCAGAGCGGTGTTTATAGTAATCAATCATCTCTGCCGTTACTGATCCATCAAAGTAAGCTGATTGGATAGTCATAGGTGCCATTGTAATCCTATTATCTAATTCAGCTCCTGAAGCTAATTTAACCTTTTCAAATAATGACTTTGTCATACCCTCTTCTCCTTTGTGAATATTTTCACATGATACCGCAAAATTTTTTCTCATACCTAGCATATGAGAAGTTAACGAGTATCAAGTGATTCATTTTTTATATTTACCTTTGATTCACTGAAAGTATAACATAGAAAGAAAATTTGTGAAATAGTTAACAAATAGATATTTAAATAAGTTTTACATAGCTTTCACACTTTTAAAATTTCCATCTATATTTATTTGTATATTTCTTACTGAAATAAATATACAGAAATAATCGACAATCTCCCTATCCCTTGATATAACAAGGCTCCTCTATCACTACATATTAAATCGAGCTATAGAGGAGCGTTACTAAATATCCAATATATATTATTTTAATATTTGTTTTATTAACAAAGCATGATTAATCTACATTGTTTGCGACAACATCATAATTTTCGAGTTTACTGATTCTCTCTTTGTCACCTACAATAACAAATGCTTTCTTCGCACGTGTTACCGCAACATTAATTAAATTAGGTTTTTGACACGACCATTGAATTGCGCCGTTTTGTGTTTCATCTGTTCCTGTCACAAAATAAACCTTATCCGCTTCTTTCCCTTGGAACGTATGCACAGTACCGATAGATTTATTAGCCCAACTTCTCGCTTCTCTCCAAGTCATATCAAAGCTATCTTTCAAGCGATTACTTACTGCCTTTTGAATTTCACTTTTCACTTTAGTAAAGGGTGAAATCACAAACACACTTGGTATTTCCTCACCACTTGCTTTGGCTTGCTTCCAATCTTCTAATACATGCTGAACAACTGCTTCACCTTGTTCTTTAACATATTGTTTTGGACCTGCTTTACCCTTGATATCTAACCAAGCAGCTTGTCCTGGTTTTTTCTTAATATAAGGCGGCAACACCATTTTTTCTTCATAAGCGATAATATTACTAATATCAAACATTGGATTTAAGCATCTTCTGTGTACCCACAACGGAATACCAATCCATTCTTTTTCATCAGTGTCAGTACCTTTCCAATAACCATAAGCATTCGCATTATCTGCGAGACTTTGAACAGAAGCTTCCACACTCACGAGTCGTTCTGGTACATTATAAGCTTTACGTACAGAATTAATAAGATACGGATCTAGCGTAACTACAGGTTCAATCTGTATTGGATCTCCCACTGCAACAACCTTTCGAGAACGCTGTAAGGCACCGACTGCCGCTTGTGGTACAGCTTGTCCTGCTTCATCGATATATAAATAATCAATAAAATCTTTCGACATATCACGATACATATTTCTAAAGCTTGCAAACGTTGTACTCACTACTGGATAAACTAAATGTAATATATTCCAAGCATTCTCTACTTTTTCATACTTATCTTTAATATATTCATGACGTTTCACAAAGTCCCATAGCCCTGACTGTACAGATTTATAGTTCAAGATTAACAAAATTTTATGCAGTACCATTGCTTGTATAAACAAGAGGCCTCTGTAGAATTGGAGTTCATCTGACGTATTCAATACTTTCTCTTGTCTCTCATCATAATTAGCTTTTGCCCAGAATGCATCATCCGAAAATTAAACATTATCATGTTGTTTTTTGAATTCGCTAAATTTCTGTAAGTCAGCTTTTAATTTTTCTAACGTTTTCTCATCTTCCTTAAGACGTCCTTCTGCATCACGTTTATGTTTTTCGAACTCTGTTTCTTTTTCTTTAATATCTTTACGCTTGGCTTTAAGTTGTTCTCTCTCATCCATCAACTTTGCCGCTTTTTCGCTTAAATTATGATTAGAAGAAGTTTGATTGTCACCATTGAACAATTGTGCCACTTTACCGAAAAGCCCTTTGTTTTTCTCTTGATCCATCGTATGATTTAGCAATTTAATTTCATCCGAACTTTCATCTAATTCTTTATCAACTTCCACTTTTAAAGTTTTTAATCGATTAAGTTCTTCATTTAACTTTTCAACAATTCTGGCATTTTGAACACTTTCTTTCTCTAATTGGCGAACTTTGGATTCAGCATTTTGATAATGAGCATTTAACTGAACTCCTTTTTCAATCTCTGTTTTTAGCTCATTAATTTTATCTAATGTTTGTTTAAATGCTTTTTTAGCTTCTTTCCAATCTTTATAGTCAGTGTTTTCTTTTTGTTCACTTAAATAGCTGGTTAAACCCTCTTCTTTACTGATGACGGCATACTTATTTGCAAGATCGATATTTTTCTTTTTACCAAGTGCAACTGAGAACATTCCCCAAGCAGGTTCCTCGATGATTTTCTCAGCAATATTAGCGAACCCTGCTAATTTTTCTGCTTCATCTTGATAAGCACGTTCATATTCTGGAAATTTAGAATCGCCGTCTTTACGAATTATCTCGTCTACTTTTGGTAAGTCTTTGGTAATATTTTCTACTGCACCATTGTTACTTGAGGCCACAACCATTTTAAATTGAGCAATATTTTCATTAAGGAAGTGCGTATCAAATCTATCTGTTTCATGTATCTTTCGCTTATCAAAAGCTTTATATGGACTAGAAAGCTTTATCATCTCTTTCGCTCTTTCCACGATGTTATGTGCAAAAATATCTTTGAGCAAAGTGGTTTTTCCAGTTCCTGGTGGTCCATTAACTGAATTCACCTTACTAGTACCACTTGTGATACGATTTACCGCAACTTGTTGCATCAATGAGAGACGGTGTTCAACTAGAGAAGGCCATCTACCGTCAGGATAATATTTAGGTTGTAATATTTCTTCAATCAACGCTCTGTTTTCATCTATTTCAGTCTTCTCTGTATCAGCAACCCCTTCTATGTACTGTGTTAATGTTGCGTTTGGAGAAGCTTTAGCTGCTTCAATATCACTTAAGAAAAAGCTGTTTAATTCATCCATTTCTTCTTCTGGCGTAACATATCTGATTGCGATTGCATGTTTAAAGAATCTAGAATACTGCGTTTCATAGCGTTCAAAATACTTCGTATACAATTTATCCATTTTATTCAAACGTGCTTCTGTTAATGGATTATCACCTAAAACACCTTCACACTCTAATCTAAAGCGTTCCATATTATGTTCATATTCTGATTCTATATCAGCATTTTGATTCTTTTTGAGACCCTTCATTGCGCTCATAAGCATTGGAACATAAATGGTGTCTGTTAAGACATTACCTTGTTTGTCTACCATGAAAGTGTAGCCATAGCAATCCTTTTGGCTTTCGTTATAAACTTCTTCCTCTTTAAACATTTGACGCAATGTTTTCTCAATTTCCGCAAACTTAAAACAATGGCGATACATTTGAAATTGTAATTGCCCTTGTTTAGCTGCGTACTCTTTTAATTTATAATCATCTTCTTCCCATATAGGCTTGAATACTTCAAAGTTATGCATCACTTTTTGTTTATACTGTGCTTCAAAAATTTTCTTATCTAAATAATCATCAATACCCTCAACTTCACCTGGTTGCAATGTTTCAATGAGCGCCCAAGCTGATAAGGTATTTTGTACTAAATGACTCAATCAACCCACCCCCGGTTAAATTAATAATTATGATTCATTAAATTTGCGGAATATTTTCAATGGCTTCAATCATATTGTCTTTTGTATATACCTTAATACTGAATCCATTATCTTTCAGCGTATCGTAATACCAAACACTTCCATGATTTATATCAGGTGCGTTATGAAAACTTGTAAACTCAGTTTCAGACATATGAGATGGAATCACAAAGACATGATCAATTTTATTGTCATTATCATAGCTGACACCCATATCGCCATATAATTCAACTTTGTTTCCACGAACTTCTTTTGTACCTTCTGATTTGCCGAACGTACTTTGTACATCTGATTTAGATTGACCAATTTCAAAGCCTTTATAGCCATGCGTATTCGATGATTTCATAAAGTTTTGACTAAACTCCGTTGAATTCACATTGACTGAGATTTTATCTGTGTCTGGCAAGTTATGATGCGTTGCTTGTTCATGATTATTTGCGCTTTGCTGGTGGTTTCCTGAACCTCCGCTATAGAAATAAAAAGCAAGATAAGCGCCGCCTATGATTAAAGCTAAGATAACTAAGCCTAACAGACTCCAACCGATGACTTTCCAAGGTGAAACTGATGTACGCTCGTGTAGAATTTCAGAACGTGAAAATTCATGATAATCTCTGTTTTCTTTACCGCAATTTGTGCAATAGTGTTCATCTGGTGCTAAAGGTTTCCCACAGTTTGTACAATATTTCATGTTTATAATTACCTCACAATTATTTTCTTGTGTTCATTATAATGTACATGAGTAACACACTTCTATATGTTTATTAAATTATATTCAACTTTCCTTTTACATTTCGGTATAATTTAATATCTATGTAAAATCAAATCAAAGTGAGATGCGTCATACGCTGTGTTGTGAAGACTTCACCATCTTTACTGATAATCACCGCTTCAATACCAGGAATTTCATTCAACACCGCAATCGCTTGATTAATCGACATCGCAAAACATACGGTTGTCCAAATCTCTCCATCAATAGATTGATCAGAAACAATCGTTATACTAGCAATGTCCCCTTCTACTGGATAACCTGTTTTTGAATCTAAAATATGATGATACAGTTTGTCACCTTTATAGAAATAACGTTCATAGATACCAGAAGTCACCACAGATTGACCGGTGATTTCTACTACACCTACTAACCCTCCACGTTCAGAATCAGGTTGTTGGATTCCTACTGTCCACTTATCTTTGTCTATAGGGCGACCAATCGTTAAGACATTACCACCTAAATCAATAATGCCTGTTTGTACACCTTGTGAGACAAAGTAATCTTTTAATCTATCCGCAAAGTAACCTTTCGCAATAGCGCCTAAATCAATTTCCATACCAAATACTTTTAAATAAACCGTATACGCTTCATGATCTAATACTACATTTTCTGGTTGGATTTTTTGTAAACGCTCTTGAATGTCAGATTCATTTGGTAATTGAGCATCTTTAAAGCCGATTTTCCATAATTTAACTAATGGCCCAATCGTCAGATTAAACTTAGAATCAGAAGACAGACTGACCGCATGTGCCTGTGCAATCAATTCAAATAAATCTTCATCTACTTGTACAGGTTTAATGCCCGCATTTTGATTTACGTGCATTAAATCTGATTTATCATCATTTGCGCTAAAGCGTTTTTCATAGTCTTTCAACATCTCTTCAGCATGATTTAATAGTACTTCTGCTTTAGGGTGTTCAATCTGTAAAGTAATTCGTGTACCCATGAGATTTAATACTTTCTGTTTCATTTCAGCAGCTCCTCAATACATAACAATAGATTTATCTTTATACTATCAAACTCTCTTTCATTCTCGAAATTCAAATTAAAAAACGACACTCCTCTTTCAAGAAATGTCGTTTTCCTCATATATGATGATGTGTGTTATTAATGTTCGTTCGGATCATTTTCTGCATCTTGGTGTGTTTTGTGTACAGTACCGAATTTATGGTCTGGGCCACCGTAGATTGAGTAAAGTTTTAATGGTTCGTCACCTTTGTTTGTGACGTTATGCCATGTATCTGCAGGAACGATAATCGCATCGTCAGGGTTGACTTCTTTTTCGAAATTTAAATTGTCTTCTGTAGGACCCATTTGGCATAAACCTTTACCTTGTTCAACACGTAGGAATTGTTCAATACCATGGTGGATTTCTAAACCGATGTCATCTCCTGGTTGAATTGTCATTAATGTAACTTGAATATTTGAACCAGTCCAAATGGTAGTACGATAGTTTTCATTTTCCAATGTCATACCTTCGATATTATCTACTACTGGTTTGTTACCTTGGTCTTCAAAATTATAAGTCATTTTAAAACCCTCCTTGATTTAATGCTTACATTTATATTGTACTCCGTTTTAATTCATTGAAACGACTTTTATAAAGAGTTCACAAATTCTTCAAGAACAGTTATTAATTTTTTCAAAGAACGAGTGCTATTCTTTAACAGTTTTTTAATGCGTCATGCTACAATCATTATAGATAGATTAGAATCATTCTAAATAAGGAGAGTTGAATATGAGTAAAGACAAATCAAAATTAACAGGTCTTTTCGGCCATCCCGTAGGAGATCGTGAAAACTCAGCAACAGCTGGTCCACGTGGTCCATTACTAATGCAAGACGTATATTTCTTAGAATTATTAGCACACTTCGATCGTGAAGTTATCCCTGAACGACGTATGCACGCTAAAGGTTCAGGTGCATTCGGGACATTTACAGTAACTAATGATATTACACAATACACAGATGCGAGCATCTTCGCAGAAGTCGGTAAACAAACACCTATGTTTGCACGTTTCTCTACAGTAGCTGGTGAACGCGGTGCAGCTGATGCTGAACGTGACATCCGTGGCTTCGCATTAAAATTCTATACAGATGAAGGTAACTGGGACCTTGTAGGTAACAATACACCTGTCTTCTTCTTCAGAGACCCTAAATTATTCCCAAGTTTAAACCACGCAGTTAAACGTGACCCACGTACAAATATGCGCAGTGCACAAAACAACTGGGATTTCTGGACTTCATTACCTGAGGCATTACATCAAGTAACAATCTTAATGTCTGACCGTGGTATTCCTCGTGGCTATAGACACATGCACGGTTTCGGCTCACATACTTATTCTTTATTAAATAAAGATAACGAACGTGTATGGGTGAAATTCCACTTCCGTACACAACAAGGTATTGAAAACTTCTCACCAGAAGAAGCAGAACAAGTGATTGCGAAAGATCGTGAATCATCTCAACGTGACTTATTCGAAGCTATCGAAGAAGGCAACTTCCCTAAATGGAAAATGTATATCCAAGTCATGACAGAGGAACAAGCACGTAACCACAAAGACAATCCATTCGACCTAACTAAAGTTTGGTTTAAAGATGAATATCCATTAATTGAAGTCGGTGAGTTCGAATTAAACCGCAACCCTGACAACTACTTCATGGATGTTGAACAAGCAGCATTCGCACCAACTAACATTGTGCCTGGTATCGACTTCTCACCAGACAAAATGTTGCAAGGTCGCTTATTCTCTTATGGAGATGCTCAACGTTACCGTTTAGGTGTTAACCACTGGCAAATCCCAGTCAACCAACCTAAAGGTGTAGGTGTTGAAAACTTATGTCCATTCGCACGTGATGGTCAAGGTCGCTTCTTAGACGGCAACCAAGGCGGTAAAACACATTACTACCCTAACAGCACAGGCGCAATGGAAAGCCAACCAGGTTACAAACGTCCACCAATGGATGTCGTTGATGGTCCAGCTTATGAATACGACTACCGTGAAGATGACGATAACTACTTCGAACAACCAGGTAAATTGTTCAGACTACAAACACCTGAACAACAAGAACGCATCTTCCAAAACACAGCAAATGAAATGGAAGGCGTAACATTAGAAGTAAAAGAACGTCATATCCGTCATTGCTATAAAGCAGATCCTGAGTATGGTAAAGGTGTCGCAAAAGCAATGGGTATCGACATTAACAGTATTGATTTAGATGCTGAAGACTAAGCCGATTATTTCCTAGGCAATATATAAAGAAGAGGTAGCTTATTTATGATATTAGATAAAGTGAACCCAAATGACCTATTTCCAACCGAGTCACAACAAGCTTCAGTATTAGGCAAAATGGGTTATCCAATGAACGGTGAAATTAAAATCTTTGAAGCAGCTTACATCGCCACAAATGAACGTTTGATTTTAAATGTAGATATGGCTGGAGAGTTCTATTATCGCAACATCGCATACAATGAAATTAAAGCGATTGAACTCACAGAAGACACATTAAGTCTGACATTTGAAATTGGCACATTTAAATTAACTGATTTCAAACAAGATGAAGCTGAAAGCTTCAAAGCTTATGTTACATCGCAAATAAAATAACTTTTAAAAGTTTTAGTTCAAGATCGAGGTACTACTAATTCTTTTAATAACAAAGAAGAAGCTATCATCTTTTCCGAGTTGATAGCTTCTTTACTTTATTTATATTGGAATATGAATTCTTCAATTTTAATCATTTGAAGGCTTTTCTGAAGAGTAATTACAAATTCTATTGTTTTCCAACAGTTTAGGTAAAATCATATAACTGATTCTTAATCTTGGTGGCAATGTTTCGGGGGATCCGCCTAAGTAAATCACCCTATTATTTTTATCCCACTTTAGTGTGGATTGTGGACGCTGGGGGTATTGGAGTAGTAATTGGTTATTTATTGGTAGCACTCTCTTTCTTAAAGTTAAGAAAAGCAGCACCAGATTTAAAACGACCTTATAAAATCAAGAATGGTAAAGCAATAGGTGTCATCGCAATTATTTTAAGTTTATCGTTCATCATTATTTACTTGCCAGGAATGCCATCTTCATTAATATGGCCTTCTGAATGGCTAATTGTCTTTGTTTGGTATGGAATTGCAGCGATTTTATATTATGTACAAAAAAGGAAAAATAAGGTGGTAGAAAATGACAAAATTAGAAGTTTTGAACCCAGCAACGAATGAAGTGATTGAAACACTTGAGTATACGGATGAAGCTACAGTGAATAAACAAATAGAAAAAGCACATGAGGCCTTTCTATCTTGGCGTGAAGTAGATGCCCATACACGTTCTGAGAAACTATGGGCTTGGTCAAAATTAATTGATGAACATAAAGAGGAACTCGCTGAACTGATTACAAAAGAAGGCGGCAAACCTTTAAAAGAAGCTCTAGGTGAAGTTGATTATGCACGTTCCTACGTTGATTGGTATGCAGAAGAAGCAAAACGTCTATATGGACGTACTATTCCAGCAAATTCCGCTTCAAAAAAGATCATTGTTCAATCTTTCCCTGTCGGAGTTGTCGGTGCGATTACACCTTGGAACTTCCCTGCAGCAATGATTACTCGTAAAATGGCACCTGCTTTAGCTGCAGGTTGTACGATTGTATGTAAACCAGCGGTACAAACACCACTGACTACAATCCGTTTAGTAGAACTAGCACATGAAGCAGGCATCCCAAAAGACGCTATTCAATACGTTATTATATCTGGTAAAGATGCTGGACGTATTTTTACTGAAAGTCCAATCATTCAAAAGATTACCTTTACAGGTTCTACACCTGTCGGCAAGAAATTGATTGAAGGCGCTGCTAGTTCTGTTAAGAATGTCACTATGGAACTCGGTGGTCTAGCACCCGTAATTGTGCACAAAGACGCAAATATTGATGATGCTGTCGTTCAAACAATCGCAACTAAATTCAGAAATGCTGGTCAAACATGTATTTGTGCCAACCGTATTTATGTACATGAGGATATTGTCGATACGTATGTAGATAAATTAATACAAAAAGTACATGAATTAAAAGTAGGTAACGGTTTAGATAAAGGAGTAGACGTTGGCCCATTAATTAACCAAGATGGAGTAGATAAAGTCGTTCATCAGATTAAAGATGCAGAAGCTAAAGGCGGACAATTATCTCGTTCATTGGATGAAATTGAATCACTAGGCGGCAACTTCTTAAAACCAGTCGTCATTTCAAATGCGAATCAAGATATGGAAATTATGCATAAAGAAACATTTGGTCCTGTAGCTCCTGTTATGGCTTATGCTGATTTAGATGACGCAATCAAAATGGCGAATGACACTGAATTCGGTTTAGCTGCTTACTTCTTTACTAATAATTATAAAACTGGTTTTTACATCTATAATAATCTAGATTATGGTGTTATTGGATGGAACGATGGCGGTCCTTCTGCTGCACATGCCCCATTCGGTGGTATGAAAGAAAGTGGTTATGGCAGAGAAGGCGGCATTGAAGGTATTCAGCCATATTTAGAAACGAAATATTTATCTATCGGCGATATGTAAACTAGTTAAAAAACAAGTAATAAATCAAGTCTCAAATAAAAAGTCGGTGAAAACCTTAAGTGTTTTCATCGATTTTTTATTGAGCCTATACGTACTACTAAAAATAATATTACCAATTAAAGTTAAACTCCTCCTCAGTTTTAAAACTGAGAAAATTTAAATACTAAGCGTATTTTTATATTGAATTCCTAGTATTTTAAAAGGATATTGACTTTCATATGAAAAGGGCATAATATAGGCATACGTTTAAAGTTTTCAGATTTTTTAAATAATAAGTCCGTCATCTGAAGAATCACACATTAGAGGAGAGAATAAAGATGAGTAACAACTTAATTTTACAATCAGATTTTGGTATAGAAGACGGTGCAGTCAGCGCAATGAAAGGTGTTGCACGTATGGTCAGTGACAATATCTTCATCAGTGATTTAACACATGACATTCCACCTTATGATATTTGGGTGGCTTCCTATCGTCTCTACCAGACTGTGAAATACTGGCCAAAAGGCACAGTCTTTGTTTCTGTCGTTGACCCTGGTGTAGGCAGTGATCGCAGAAGTATTGCCTGCTTGACCAAAACAGGTCACTATATCATTACACCAGATAACGGTTCACTGACACATATACTGCATTATGAAGGCATTGAATCAGTCATTGCGATAGATGAAGTCAAAAGTCGTTTACCGCATTCTGAAGAAAGTCATACTTTCCATGGTCGTGATATTTATGCCTATAATGGTGCTCGCTTAGCTGCCGGTCAAATTGAATTTGAAGATTTAGGCCAGTCTATTGATTTAGACTCAATCAAACAACTTCCAATCAACGATTCTAGGCAAGAAAGCGATACACTCATCGGTTATATTGATGTCTTAGATATCCGCTTCGGCTCTCTATGGACCAACATTCCACTTTCTTACTTTAAAGAGAATGATATACACCATGGAGATAACCTGATTGTGACCATTTATAACCGTGAAAACAAAGTCTATCAAAACATCATGAAATTCGTACGTTCTTTTGCGGACGTCAACATTGGTGAACCTTTAGTTTACATTAACTCACTCGTTAATATAGGCGTTGCGGTCAACCAAAATTCATTTTCTAAACTCTATCATATTAGCACAGGAAATGACTGGCGTATCGAAATAACTAAAGGACCAACATTCTAACCTCTACTAGTGATTCTTATAATGATTAAAATATAGTTGAATAAATGTAAAAGAGAGCCTCAGTGCATTGAGGGCTCTCTTAGTTTCTTTTTCATTATTTTAGGTTTTATACAGGTTTTAATTTTACTTTTCAACCTCTTCCAATAACTTTTTGTATCTATTATATTCTTCAGAAGATTTATTGCTGCTAAAAGAGAACGAATCTGTTGATTTCTTTTGATATTAAAATATTCAACTGCCGTATTAGATTTTTCTACCTTATTAACTTCCATATAAGATTTTGCAAATTCATGTAAATCATCTAACAGACCAGAAAGTTTATCTATGCTAACTTCTTCTTTTATTAATTTGTATACAGAGTTTATATTTTCTGCTCTTTTTTTATATAGCATTTTGAAAAATGATTAATCAAACTGTCAATATCCGATAAATTTTTGGTGATTTCTATTAAATCATTCCACTTGTTTTTTGAGTGATCAATAAAATCATCCGTTCTAGGTTGGACATATTTCATTATATGATGCTTTAGTAACTCCATTTGTTTCAACTTTTGTCCCCTAGCATTTAACACTTCGAAAATGTTATAAATTTCCTCTTCTTCTCCAGATACAATTTCGACAATATTAATCTTTAGTAGTTGGTTTAAGAACATGTCTGTTTCTTCAAAGCTTTTCTCTTTTATATAATCATCAAAGTAGTTAAAAACATGATACAGAGTGTTGTTGCTCTTTTTTAGCTTTACTTTTGAGTCTTTGCTTATATAATCTAAGATTGAAAGGAGTGACGAATGAAGATCTGGATTGTTAATTTTAGAAATTGTTTCATTAGTCGATTTTAAAGTTGTTAAATAAGTATTTTTTATAAATTTAGCACGGTTTTCAGCTTCTTCATTATCCATATCATTTAAGTGTTTTACAATAACTGCAAAAATAACAAAGATTGTAGTCAAACGTTGTTGACCATCAATAATCTCATAATAATCCACCCCTGGATCCTTAGCTGTTCCCAAATTTTTATTTTTATCATTTAAAACTATTGTTCCAAGAAAGTGAGACCAATTAGCGTCAGAATCTGTGTTAATTGTAAAAGTAACATCTGTTAAAAGCTCTGACCAATTATTTTCTTTCCATACATAAGTTCTTTGGTATCTTGGTACTTTATATTCAGCTGCTCGTTGAAATATATCCTTAATTGTTCTGTTTTCAGTATTAAAACTCATACTTATACCCTTTTTTTATTATTAAGTAATTACTGACATCCTCTTTTATATATTTATTTTCAATCAAAATTTTTTATCTAGCATCAATCCTTAATAATTGTTACTTTTTTACTCATTTAGATTTCTTTATAGATTTCCAATACTCTTCGAACTAACCATAGTAAACATTTGTCTAAACCTATACAACTTCAACAATTTTATCGATTCAAAATGACTTCATTCTATTTTCTGTGTCCCTTATAAATTGATGCAATTCAAATCTCACTATCTTTAACATTTTAAGATATTTTGAACTTTGATATTTTGGTTGAAGTGTCATTATTCTCGAAAAGTATATAATATTATGTTAAATATTAGAATTAAAAAGTTGATTACACTTTATGCTTTGAAATTTTCATTCTAAAATCAACATATGTTTATTAATCAAGTTAATCAAACAAGAACAGTCATTTATTCTCCCATATTATTTTATGTTCGGCTATTACATACAGTAGTTTGATGCCTTAAGTACCCAAGCCTATGATATAAATCAAAATCATCAATTCTCATTTTTAAAATTTTCAGCTTATAATAACACTACAAAACACTTGTTTTTTAATTTTATAACAGCCCCTTTAAAATATACGATTTAGCTTATATCACTGCTTTCAGGTTTTTAGATTACTCATATTTACACCAAACTTTAATTGAAAAGCAAATAATTATCATAGTATATATGCATACACCTAACATATAAGCACGACTCTCTTTTTTTATTCTTCCTCAAAATCCTTCAACACATGTTTATTATCTTCTTGCAATTTACTGTATTCTGCTTCTGGCACTGGGTTATCTTTGAGTTTAAATTTAGGATAAATCCATAGCGCGCTTAAACTGATTAAACCAAATACAACAAAGGTTGCTTTGTAGTTTAGGAAAACAATTAGTGGTCCTGCTAGGATAGAACCGATTACTTGTCCGACTGCCAGGAGTAAGAAAGGAATGCCGATACCGATTGACGCATTTCTAACATAGACACGAATGCCCCAAACCATTAGTACACCTGTTAAGAAAATATAGCTAATGCCAAATAAAGAAGAGGCAATAAAAGGTGTAATCCATAACAACTGCGCAAGTGCGAGTAAAATGGATGCGGCAGAAATCGCAATCACACCTAAATTATAAGCAAAGCGTATGCCTTTTTGCTCAATGATGTTGCCTGAAACACCTCCAATAATGCCGAAGACCCCAATTAAAATCCAGAAAATAGAGAGTTGAAAGTTTGTATAAAGATCTGTGGCTTGAACGAAAGATTTAGAGAATGTCCAAAATGGTGCAGTCGCAATACCTAGCAAGGTAGAAGCTAAAGCAATACGACTGCCATTTTTAACATCTAATAAATTAAATGAACCTGTGTAAATTTCAAGAGGTTGATTTAAACTTGGAATAATTATAAAGTTCCACACCAACATAATAAGCGCGAGTACTGCATAAGAGAGATACATCGTTCTCCAATCTAAAAATGCGATCATTGCAGTGACTCCAGCAAGCATCAAACCAATACTTGTACCTGAGTTAATCCAAGTGTTCGCTTTACTTTGTTCCTCTAATTTAATCCATAATGAAATCACATAACCATAAGGTGGTGAGACGAATCCTGTACTAGCACCCGCAAATAACACACCTAAGGCAAGAATCATTAAATTAGGTGAGATACCAATTAAAATAAGTCCGATTAATACTGATAAACCTGCGGCCATAATCATATTTTTCGGCCCGACTTTATCAGTTTTAAATGTCGCAAAGATAATGGAGAAACAATAAGATAAATAGAACAATGATGAAATTAAACCAGCCTGTGTCGGTGTCAGACTTAAATCTTGTGAAATATCTGGTAAAAACAAACCAAAGCTGAACCGACCCAGTCCATATGTCACAGCTATCATTAAAATACCAGGTATAACCAGCTTAGAAAACCTCATAAACTTCTCTCCTTTTAGATATAACGTTCATTCTATTTTAGTGTAAAAGAAAATCAGCATTTTTTAAATGCTGAAGTCTTATCTTTTTAAATTCTATTTGTATGCTGCTTCCCTTAAATACATCTCCGCAATACGTAATGCGTGATCTGTTGCTTTATCCACACCGACTAATGCGGTCATAGAAGTTGTGCCTTCTAATAGTAATGCATATTGAATAGCTAATGCTTCTTGATCTTCTAATCCTTGTTCTGCAGTGAGGTGCTCTAAATAATCTAATAAACGTTGTTTATGTCCTCTAGCAATAGAAACAATGTCTTGATTACTTTCAGCGTAATCTTCAATCGCTCTTAAGAACATATCACCTTTATAAGAATAATCTTTCAGCCACTTACAATGAGCTTTCACAATACAGGTTAGAGGTTGTACTTGTTTAGTTTTTGTATACTCATCTAAATATTCCCAATAGCGCGCTTCACGTTGTTTTAAAACCGCTTCTACTAACTTCTCTTTTGAATCAAAGTGATTATACAATGTCATTGTCGCAACGTTCGCTTCTTGAATAATCTGTTTCAATCCGACACCGTTGAATCCATATTCATAAAACAATTGTTCTGCGACTGCTAATAAATCGTTGCGTTTTTGAGACATAATCTTCACTCTTTCTTCATTATTTACTTTAATCTATCTTACAAGTCTCTTTTATCTCTGTCAAAACAACGAAAAAACCGAACACCCTTAAACGAGTGCTCGGTTAGACTAGATTTTACCTATTTAATGATTACTTATTTTTTAAGAGAATCTGGAATTGCTTGGTAACCTTCTCTTACGTTGATCACATTTGTGAATCCTTTATTTTCTAAGATACCGACTGCGATTGAACTACGTACACCTGATTGGCAGTGTACATAGATCGGTGCGTCTTTATCAAATGGAACATCAGCATCTAGTAATTTACCGTGTTTGATGTGTTTCGCTTGGTCAAGGTGACCTGCATCCCATTCATCATTTGTACGTACGTCTAATACATTTTCTTCTTTACCTGTCATGTCTGCACTGTGTACAGAAGGTGTCATAACATCATATTTCGGTAAACGGTAACCTGCGACACGGTCATAACCGATTAATTGAAGTTGGTAAGCCGCTTGTTGTACTAAGTCGCGGTCACCGATTAAATCGATGTCTTTATCGTAGTCAAGATACCAACCGATTTGGTTAATGAAACCTTTATCGAATGGAATATTGATTGTGCCGTATTCATGACCACCATGATACGCTGAGCGTGAACGTACATCGAATGCGAGACGGTCTGAATCTAGACTTGGATATACATCATATGGTGTATATAAGTCTGTTCCCATTTGGTTGATATATTTCATATGACCGAAATGATGCGGTGGATCAGGTTGTTCTGAAGTGAGCTGTTTCACGAATGCTTCTTTATCATTCACATTGAATGCCCAGTTATTTACACGTTCATAACCGAGTGTAGATGTTGGAACAGCACCTAGTGATTTACCACAAGGACTGCCTGCACCATGACCGGGCCAGATTTGGATATAGTCTGGTAATTCACTCACTGATTGAATAGAATCATACATTTGTTTCGCACCTTTTTCAGTTGTGCCTTCAACTTGTGCTGCTTTTTCTAATAGGTCTGGACGACCGATATCGCCTACGAAGATGAAGTCACCAGTAAAGAGACCCATCGGTACTGAAGAGCCGCCGCCTTTATCAGTGAGTAAGAAACTGATACTTTCTGGTGTATGACCTGGTGTAAATAACACTTCAATATCAATGTTACCTACATCAATATGATCATGGCCTTTCACAAATGTTGTGTTTTCAGGCATATTTTTGTAGCCGAATTGTTCTCCGCCTTCAGCTGAGACATACACTTGTGCGTTTAAGCGTTCAGCTGCATCACGTATACCAGATGCGAAGTCAGCGTGAATGTGTGTTTCAGCTGCTTTAGTAATTGTGAAGCCTTCATCATCTGCGACTTCAATATATTTAGATAAGTCACGTACTGGATCGATAATCATTGCTTCACCTGTACGTTGACATCCTATTAAATAAGAGGCTTGTGATAATTTATTATCATAAAATTGTTTGAAAAACATTCTAAAACTCCTTTACTTATTTGTGTTTTGTCTCTCTTTAGATAAATAAGTTATGGCTTGCATTTTGTGTGTTACCGATATAGCTGCCTACACCGCCGTATGACACTTCGTCACGTAATTCTTCTTTTTCAATGCCCATGACATCCATGCTCATTGTGCACGCAATCAATTTAATATCTTGTTCGATTGCTTTATCTAACAATGCTGGAAGAGAATCCACATTTTTCTTTTTCATGACATAACGCATCATTAAGTTGCCTAAGCCGAACATATTCATTTTAGATAACGGCATTTTCACTGGTGTTTTCGGCAACATCATATCGAACATTTTTGCGATACCTTTTTTCTTCACGTTCGCTGGATTTTCTTTCTTCAACGCATTTAATCCCCAGAATGTGAAGAAGATTGAAACGTCACGACCTGCTGCTTTCGCACCATTTGCGATAATCAACGCAGCTAATGCTTTATCAAGTTCTCCGCTGAATAACACGATTGTTGTACCGTTTGCGGAATGTGAAACTTCCATTGCTTTTGGTTCTTCTTTTTGAATAATTGCTGTGACTTTTTCGTCATCTTGGTTAATACGTACTAGGGTATTGCCTGTTTGTTTCACCCAGCTTTGAATGTCACTGTAGAAACCTGGGTCAGTAACTGTTGCTTCAACTTGATCACCTGGTTTAAGTTGTTTCATTTCTTGGCTTAAGTTCATGATAGGACCAGGACATTGTAAGCCACTGTAGTTTAATTGTTTGCGGTTATCTTTTACTTTCGTTTCTGTACTTTCTTTAACTTCTGTATTATCGTCACCTTCACTATAAGCCACATAACCGCCATCTAGATTTACAACGTCATAACCTTGTTTGTCTAGATACTCTGCAGCTTTTAGACTGCGTTTACCGCTTCTACAATAAATATAGTACGTTTTATCTTTCTTCTTATCGAACTGTTCTATTTGATCGACTGGATATAATTCCGCACCTTTAATGTGCCCGTCTGCGTATTCTTCAGGTGTTCTGACATCGATTAATTGTCCATCTTTTGCTAAACGTTCAAAATCTTGATTACTGAATTCATTAATGTGTTGTGTTTTCATATACTCCCGTGTTGCCTCCCTTTCAAAAATACCTATAGGGGTATCTTAAAGCCTTTCAGGATAAATGTCAAATGCCCTATGGGGTATTTGACAAAAATTCTTTTTCCAACTACAATAAAACTACTCAGTCTTAGTATGGGGGTATTATGAATGAATTATAATCAAAAAATGATTAATCGTATTAAACGTTTACAAGGACAATTGAATGGCGTCGTGAAAATGATGGAAGAAGATAAAGATTGTAAGGATGTTATTACACAATTAAGTTCTTCTAAAAGCGCATTACAACGCTTAATGGCAGTGATTGTCAGCGAAAATTTAGTAGAATGCGTTAAAGCAGCAGAAGATAATAACGAAGATTCACAAGCCTTAATTGAAGAAGCAATCAACTTGCTTGTGAAAAGTAAATAATGGATATCGTGACTTTAATTACGATGCTCCTTATCGGGGTATTTGGCGGTTTAATTTCTGGAATGGTCGGTATAGGTGGCGCAATTATTATCTATCCCGCTATTCTTATCATTCCGAGCCTTTTAGGTCTTCACACTTACACACCTTATCTCGCTTCAGGACTCGCATCCAGCCAAGTATTCTTCAGTACACTCAGCGGTTCGATTAAAGCGAAAAGCAATCCAGAATTCTCATTAAAACTCGTACTGTACATGGGTGCCAGCACACTAATTGGGAGTACAGTCGGTGCTTTCTTTACACAATGGTTCAGTACGACTGCAGTAAATATTGTTTATATCGTGGTCGCAATTCTTGCGTTGGTGTTATTATTCATTAAAGTGAAACCGCAAGAAGGCACACCACACTTAAACCGTATGTTACTCATCTTATTCGGCATTGGTATCGGGGCCATTTCTGGTATTGTTGGTGCAGGTGGCTCGTTCATGATTATTCCAGTCTTGCTCGTATTCTTTAAATTACCGATGAATACCGTCGTCGCAAACAGCATCGTAATCGCATTTATCTCATCTATCGGTTCCTTTGTGATTAAACTCTTCCAAGGCTTTATTCCTATCGCAGATGCGATTCCTTTAGTCATTGGTAGTATTATCTTCGCACCAATTGGTTTAATGATTGGTAAGAAATTACCAAGTGTCGTTCAAAAATGGATTATCAGTATATTAATAATCATCGCAGTCATTCAATTAATCTTTTAAATAGATGCCAAGTTCTGATATAGAGCTTGGTTTTTTATTTATACATATAGGTATCAGGGTATAAAATAAGCGTCCATATAGGTGTAACCCCCTATTTAAAGCAATAACTCAGGGTTAAACTTGTTTCTGTGAAGTTTTACGCTAAAATTAATAGTGAAGCGTTAAAACTACCTAACTATATAGAAAGTGGTGAAATAATGGCTAAGAATCAAAAGCGAGAGATGTTATTACGAGCAGCAGCCGATATTGTGAATGAACAAGGTGTCAGTGCCTTAACACTTGATGCCGTAGCACAACGTGCAGAAGTGAGTAAAGGCGGACTCCTCTATCATTTCAATACCAAACAAGCCTTAATTCAAGGTCTAGTGGACCATGCGAATGAACTTTATAAAGAAAATGTTAATCATTATATTGATAACGAAAAAGAAAGTAAATGGCTCCATGCCTTTATTGAGGCAACACGTGAACATCGTAAAGAAAACAAAGCTGTGACTTCTGCCATTCTAGCAGCACAAGGTAATGATCGTAATTTACTCGGTCCCCTACAAGAAACCTACCAAGATTGGCAAAACCATATTGAATCGGATGGTTTAGACGCAGTGGATGCGACGATTTATCGTTTAGCTGTAGATGGCTTATGGCTATCTGAAATTTTCGGTTTAACATCTATCGACGAAGACATGCGAGAAGCTGTCTTAGATCGCTTAAAAGAATTAAGCAGTAAATAAATAGAGGTACAACCCTTGTCATGAGAGGCTCTTACAAAAAAGAGACTCTCTTTTTTTATTTTTCTTAAACAAAGGGGTTGAAATAAAACCGTCCAGTTGGTACACTAACAACCGTTGAAAAAAAATAACTGAAACTCGGAGGGATAAATAGTCCATGAAAAAAGTAATGTTAACAGCAGCAATTACAGGCGCTGGCGACACAACAGAAAAAAATAAACATGTACCCGTAACACCTGAAGAGATTGCGGATGCCGCAATTAAATGTGCACGTGCAGGCGCAACAGTGGCACATATTCATGCAAGAGATCCAGAAACAGGTGGCGTAAGCCATGATGTTGAATTATATAGAGAAGCAGTACGTTTAATCCGTGAAGCAGATGAAGATATTGTGATTAATATTACTGCAGGCGGCGGTGGCGACTTCATCCCAGATATGCAGAACCCTTACCAAGCCGGAGAAGGTTCAGATATCCAAACACCAGATGAACGTCATGAGCCAGTTGGAGAATTATTACCAGAAATTTGTACACTAGACTGCGGTAGTGTCAACTTCGGAGATATGGTTTATATCAGCCCGACAGATTGGTTACGCCGTCAAGCACAATTAATCAAAGATGCAGGTGTAAAACCTGAATTAGAATGTTTCGATAGCGGTCATATCCGTTTTGCGAACCAATTAGTTTCTGAAGGTTTAATCGAAGGCGAACCAATGTATCAATTCTGCCTAGGTATTCCATGGGGTGCAGACAATGATGCAGAAACGATTGAATACTTCAAAACACGTTTACCAGAAAATGCTCATTGGTCAGCGTTCGGTATCGGTAAAATGCAGTTGCCAACAGTAGAAGAAGCTGCGAAACGCGGCGGCAACGTACGTGTCGGCTTAGAAGATAACATCTATTTATCAAAAGGTGTTAAAGCGACAAACGAAGAACTAGTAGAAAAAGCAGTAGAAATCTTAAAAGGTTTAGATATGGAACCTATGACACCGCAAGAAGCGCGTGAAAAATACAATTTAACTCAGCCAAAAGGAGACAATTAAAATGAAATTTGCAGTAGTAGGAACAGGCGTTATCGGCAGTGGCTGGATCACTCGCATGCTTGCGCATGGTCACGAAGTGATCGCAACTGACCCAGGTGAAGGCGCACAAGAAGCAATGATGGCACAAATCAAACAAAATTGGCCATACGCTGAAGAAATGGGATTAGCAGAAGGTGCATCTTTAGATAATCTGACTTTCACACCACACTTAGATGAAGCAGTGAAAGATGCAGACTTGATTCAAGAAAATGTACCAGAAGTTGAAGAAATCAAAGCAAGTGTCTTAAAAGAAATCGACACTTACGCACGCCCTGATGCAATTATCGGTTCAAGTACTTCAGGTATTATGCCAACTGAACTGCAAGAAGGATTAAAACATCCAGAGCGTTTAGTTGTAGCACATCCTTTCCATCCTGTTTATATCTTACCGTTAGTTGAAATTGTACCAGGTAAAGAAACTGCAGAAGACACAGTTGTAAAAGCTGAAGAACTTTATGAAGGTATCGGTATGGACGTCTTACATGTCCGTAACGAAATAGAAGGACACATTGCGGACCGTCTTATGGAAGCTTTATGGCGTGAATCATTACACATCGTTAATGAAGGTATCGCAACTACTGAAGAAGTAGATAAAGCCTTCACTCACGCAGCAGGCTTACGTTACGCACAATATGGTCCATTCATGACATTCCACTTAGCTGGTGGTAATGGAGGTATGCGTCACATGTTGAAACAATTCGGTCCAGCACTTAAGAAACCTTGGACTAAATTAGTTGCGCCAGAATTAACAACTGATTTATACAACGCAGTTGTAGAAGGATGCGAAACAAGTTCACAAGGTTACACAATGTCAGAACTTGACCAAAAACGTAATGAATTCTTAGTGAAAGTGAAAAAACTTGCGCAAGAATATTGGCCAACTGAAACACCAGGTATGAAGAAACGTCAACCTCAATCACAGGGGGTATAAATTCATGACACAACTCTTTACGTATCAAGTGACAGTAAAAGACAAATGGCTCGATCATAATAACCATATGAACGATGCAGAATACAACCGTGTTTTCAGTAATGCGACAGATGAATATCTCGCTTACTTAGGTTTAAGCGAAGCTGAAATCGAGCGCCGTCATTACACAGTCTTCACTTTAGAAAATCATGAAACGTATCAAAAAGAAGTTAACAAAGATGAAGATTTGACGGTGACTGTACAACTTGTCGATCATGATGCGAAACGTCTTCATGCATTCATGACACTGTATGACCAAGCACAAGATGTGTGCGCCACATACGAAGTCATGTTGATGGGTATTGATACAGACTCAGGTCGTCCAGCACCCTTCCCTGAAGATATCGCACAAAATATTGAACAAGATGCTGAACTAGTAGATAAAGAAGGATTAGACCAACCTAAAGAACTTGGTCGTCAAATCGGTATCAAACGTAAAAAATAAGCACAATACTAATGAATCGATTAATATCACAATTTGCATAACACCCAAATGGGTTTCATATAGATACAAAAAGTTCCACTTGCGATAAGGTAAGTGGAACTTTTTGTATCTTATTATTGCTTTTATCATTCAAACCATCATTCAAAAAATTAGTACTGCCCTTTTAAAGATACATACTTACAAATCGAGATAAATCGAGGTTTATAAGACGTCCGTATCTCTTACTTCAGACAAACGTCAGTCTGACCTTTAATGCTAAAAAAGCGCCACGAACTTTTTGTTCAGGCGCTTTATCTTATGTACTATTTCGTACTTCTACTGTTTTGAATCTATCTCTGCATGATGTTTTCAATGGCTTCTATATCATGTTTTGAAGTATAGACTTTGATTGAAAAGCCGTTGGCTTTATCTGTATCGTAATACCAATTGCCATTTGAAATTTCATCAGGCCCATTATGAAAATCTGTGAAGTCATCTTTTGTCATTTTTCCAGGTACTACAAACACATGACTGACTTGATTGTTTGAATTATAACTGACACCGATATTGCCATATAATTCAGCTTTCTTGCCATCAATTGTTTTAGCACCTTCTGCACGACCATATTCTCTCTCTATCGCACTTTTGGTTTCCCCTATTTCAAAACCTTCATACCCCTCTGTATTAGGCGCATGCATATAACCTTGACTGAACATTGGTGAGTTCACATCAATCTCTACTTTATGCGTAGGTGGTAAATGTGACGCTCTAGGTTGTGCTTTACCAACTTGATTCGACCAAAATGCCAACACACCATAGAATAGTCCAGCGACCAGAGCTAAGAATACTAATACGAGTACACTACACCAAACGAAAGTTTTAATTCTGTCATGATCTTTTTGTTGATGTATGACCTCCGAACGAGAAAATTGACTTGGTGTACCACATTGAGTACAAAAAGCTTCACTAGACTGTAACGCATTTTTACATGTTGTACAGTATTTCCCCATATTCCTTCCTCCGATAAATCTTTTTCACAATTCAATTATATTTAAAACTTTGATAATTTTCTACATAAAACGTTTTAAGAAACTGTAAAGTTGTTAAAGAAAACTAAAAAAGTACCTCAGTTACCCTGAAGTACTTCAAAGTTTCACGTAAAACATAATACGATGACTAGTTCATTTTAATAATGATACGTCCCGCATCACCATTTGCGAGTTCGTCAAATCCTTCATTAATCTCATCTAAAGTTAATGTTTTACTTATTAATGGATCGATATTTAAACGTCCTTTTTGATAAAGATTAGTAAAACGTGGTATATCTCTATCTGGAACACAACTGCCAACATAAGATCCTTTAATTGTTCTTTCTTCAGCAGCTAGCGTTACTTGTGGAAAGGCGAATTGTTGACTTGGATCTGGCAATCCTGTCGTAACAGTTGTGCCTCCACGTTTAGTAATAGCGTATGCAGTTTCCATTGCTGGTGTGACTCCTGCTGTTTCAAATGCATATTCTACACCGCCATCCACATATGATTTTATTTTATCTACTATATCTTCATCTTTAGAATTAAATACTGCTGTCGCGCCTAATTCTTTAGCAATATCAAATTTGTTTTCATTAATATCCAAAGCAATAATCTCATTAGCGCCTGCAAGTCTAGCTCCAATAATAGCATTTAAACCAATACCACCGAGTCCAACAATCGCGACGTTACTGCCTGGTCTGATTTGCGCTGTGTTCATAACAGCACCTATTCCTGTAATTACTGCACAACCAAAGACTGCCGCACGTTCAAACGGAATCTCTTTGTCTATTTTGACGATTGAGTTTTCAGAGACAACTGCGTATTCTGCGAAGCCTGAAACCCCTAAGTGATGGTGAACTTCACCTTGGTTGTTAGATAAACGAATACCACCCTCTAACATTTCACCTTTTTCATTCGATTCTGCACCGTTCTCACACAATGCTGGTCTTCCTTCACGACACGGGATACAATGTCCGCAACTTGGTATGAAGACGCAAACGACATGGTCTCCTTTTTCGAAGCCAAGCACATCACTGCCAGTTTGTATAACTTCTCCAGCAGCTTCATGTCCCAACGCCATTGGCATAGGTCTAGGGCGACTGCCATTAATCACTGATAAATCCGAATGACATAGACCCGCAGCATGAATTTTTATAAGTACTTCGTGTGCACGAGGTTCGTCTAGTTCAAGTTCTTCAACTTTCAGTGGTTGCGATTGACTATAAGGCTGCTCACTTCCCATTTCATATAATACCGCTGCTCTTGTTTTCATAACTAACATCCCCTCTTTCTATTTCTCTCTACCCCCTTAGTACATTTTTTATACTTAACATCTCCTTATACTCCCTGTAGTTATGCATTTATCAAATAAAAAAAGCTTCAATCGGAACTTAAACTAGTCACGACTGAAGCTATTATTAATTTAACAATTAATCATGCATACACTTTTTCATTAGAATGCGATAACCCCAATAATACCTGCCACAATAATCATGCATACCGAAGAACCGATTGCCCATTTTAAAACAACCTTTTGGTTCGTTCCATAATCTATACCAAGCATACCTACAAGCAAGTAACCTGCCGCATACAAAGGACTTAAGACATGAACTGGTTGTCCTAAGATAGACGCTCTCGCCATCATTGCTTTAGAAACACCGAATTGTTGTGCAGATTCTGCAAGAATAGGCAAGATACCATAATAGAATGGATCATTCGCCATAAAGTAAGTGAACGGCATACTGAGCACGGCAGTGATCAATGCAAAATGATTCCCCATCGCATCTGGCACAATATGTACTAAAGCACTTGCCATATGGTCTACCATTTTCGTCCCACTCATAACTCCCGTAAATACACCTGACGCAAAAACTAAACTCACTACCGCAAGTACGTTTCCTGCGTGGCGTTTAATCAGATTGGATTGTACTTTAAGTTGCGGATAGTTAATAATTAACGCTAACGCAAAGCCAAGCATAAAGAGTACAGGAATCGGTAAGAAATCTGTAATCAATGCCACTAATAAGGTAATAGTCAAAGCAGCGTTAATAATCGTTAATTTCGGTCTTAATAACGCAAGTTCATCTTCGCCTTTATCATTTGAAATATGCATTTCTTCTAAAGTGAGTGATAAATGGTTCTTAATACCGATACGTTTGCGCTCTCTTTTCCCCAAGATATAAGCAGCCACAAACGCAAAGAGAATCCCTGCAACCATCACTGGAATAACAGGTGTGAATACTTCCTCCGTTGTTAACTGAAGTGCTGAAATAGCACGTGCTGTCGGTCCACCCCACGGCGTCATATTCATCACACCGATAACTAATAGCGCAAGCGTTGATAAAATATATGGATTCATACCCATTTTCTTATACAACGGCAACATCGCTGTAACAGTAATAATAAATGTAGTAGTACCGTCTCCATCTAACGCAACAATAGATGCTAAGGCGACTGTTCCAATTGTAATCTTTACAGGGTCTCCCTTAACCCCTTTCATAATCACACTGATAATTGGATTGAATAATCCAGCATCAATCATAACCCCAAAATAGAGAATCGCGAAAACCAACATAATTCCAGTTGGTGCAACAGTCGTAATTCCCGCAATGATATCCTTTCCTAAACTAGAGTAAAATCCCCCGATTAATCCGAATACTACTGGTACCACGATAAGTGCTACCAGCGCTGACATTTTTCTACTCATAATCAGAGCCATAAAGACAATGATCATTACAAAACCTAATAATGCTAAATTCATGATGTGTCCCCTTTTGTTTGTAATTTAACTGTCAGCAAACGCTTACAATTATATATAGTTTACCACAACATATAGTATTTTGAATATTCTAATCATTAAAGTCGGGTATTTTTATTTAAAACAAATAAAAAACGTTATCTCCGAATAAGCTTCAGAGATAACGTGAAAAGGTTATAAAATATGATTAATGATATCGAACTATAAGTTAATAATTATGCTCTGCTGTTGATGTAGCTGTCTGGGTTCACACTGTATTGGTTACCTACGCCACCTTGCATGCGTTGGAAGTGTAAGTGTGGTGCAGTTGAGTTACCAGTGCTACCTGATAGACCGATTTGGTCACCAGCGCTAACATCTTGTCCTTGTTGTACATTTAAGCTGTTCATGTGCATATACCATTGATAGTTATTGCTGTTTTTCTCTTGGATTGTAACTTGGTTACCGCCACCATAGTTACTCCAACCAGCTTGTGTTACTGTGCCGTCTGTTAATGAGTAAACAGGTGTGTTTTCAGGCATACCATAGTCTACACCATAGTGAGCGCCGCCACCGTGATATTGACCATATGGTTGGATCTTAGGATGTTTAGTTAACCAACCTGCATCTTGTGCTGTTGCACCGTCTGCTTGGTTAGAAGGTGCACTGTCACCAGATGTTTGTGCTGCTTGGTCAGAACCTTGTGTTGAGCCGCCGCCTTGTTGTCCTTGAGCTGCAGCATTAGCTTGTGTTGTTTGTGGTGCTGGTGCTTGTGTAGCTTCAACATTTTGTGCTGTACCTGCATCAGATGTAGCGTTTTGTGCAGGTGCATATGTTGTATTATCTTGTGATTGGTTATATGTGTTTTCGTATTGTGCGTTTGATGTATTGTTGTTATAAGTTGCGTTATTTTCTGAAGCTTTGTTTGGATTGTTTGCGATATCTTCTGCTGATGGTGCTTCATTTACGTCATAACCATTTGCTTGAACATCTGAATTTGATGCATTTGCTGAATAGTTATTGTCATCGTATTGGTAGCTAGGGTTTAATAAACTTTGTGGGAAATAGAAATAGTGTGTTGCCCCTGCTTCATCTACGATAGTGAATTGATATTCTTTATTATCAAACATTGATTGGTCCCAATTGCCATCTAATGTGTGGTGGTAATTACCTTGTGTATCTTTCGTGAAGTATGATCCATATGAATAACCTTTAGTCTGATCTGCTGTCTGTTGTGCTTGTTGTGTTTGTTGCGGTGCAACTTGGTTATTTTCAGCTGCGTCTGCGTGGTGACTGATAAATCCTACTGAAGAAACTCCCAAACCTACAATAGTAGCTGTTACTAATTTATTCATCATGTAAACTCCCGTCCTTAAAAATTTTATTGATTCGTTAATACGTTTTTCGTTTTTCTCTCAATCAAAATTACAAGACTAAAGGTAACACGGGAAGTACACTAAATAAAGGCGTATAATTGTTTTGTAAACAAATGTATTTTGCATGTAATATAGTTACTGAAATATTACTACCTTGTAAGTACTGTGAAGACGGGGTTAAAACGTCGTTCTTCTTTTCCTTTGTTATCTCTTTATTACTAAATTGAAATGTTTGAAACCCTTGATTTCCGGATATTTTAATAATGATTCTTGTGCGCAAAAGCCTTATAACCCCTGGGTTTGCCTTACATTTTCAATTTCAAAACCGCTTCTCTTCCATCCTCCATCACACTAACTACATACTCTTATTGTTTTCTTTACTTTGTTGATAATATCGAAATATAAAATACAAACCAGCTAAAAAGAATAGGAAAAGTACGCCATTACCTATAACTTTCGCAATAATATATGTCATTAAGATAAAGGAAAGAAACGCTAAAGTAATAGAAATAATTAAAACCAACCATCTTGTACTATCACTATTTTCTCTTCCAAGAAACACTCGACTTAAATGCGTCTTATAAAAATCTATCAATTTCAGATACAACTTCAGCATCGCTCCAACTGCTACTATAAAATAAACACCAAAAACTATGATTTTTAAAATGTTCCATATGAAACCGAACAGTTCATTCATGATGATAATCTCCTTTATATTTCTATCACCTGTAATGCATGACGTATTTCTTTATCAATATCTTTTGTCCGCCACTCTCTGAAGTAGCCTAATGAAACACAACTATAATGGATATTATCCTTTGTGATACTTCCTCTGAAATGAACATGTCCCATCAAACTATAGCGTATGGGATAGTCTTGATATAACTTCATAAAGTCAGAAGTTCCGATAAATGCGTTGAAGTAATCAAAAATACGATGCGGCATTGGTACTTTAAAACTAGGGTCCGTCACCACATGTGTAATCAAAATAATATTTCTACCTTGAACTTTTTTCATATCCGCTTCTGCCAGTTCAGCAGCTTTACGAGACACTTCTCTATCTGGCATTCCCCAATCAACATGGACTTTATCTTGCCACGTTGCACCTTTAAAGCGTCTGCGTTCTAAATAATCAAGGCTATATTTAGGATTTGCGTAACTATAGTCATACCAACCACTATTTCCGACAATTGCCCATTCATCATTAATAATGTAAGGATTGCCCATCAATTGTTCCGGCTTACTCATAAAGAAATCATGAATCACTTGTGTAGACGTACCATCTGTTGACCAATAATCATGATTGCCCGGAATAAAACGTACATCTATACCTGTTAATACTTCCATTTGTTGGATGAAGATATACGATTGTTGATGATCATTCGAAATATCTCCAGCAATCACTAACAAATCTAATTGTTCTTGTTTAACAAGCTGCGATAAATGTTCTGTATATTCTGCTTCAGTATAATCAGAAGGGCGATCGATATGTAAATCTGAAATGACTCCTATTTTCATTTGTTTGATCCTTCCTCTTTATTGAACGTTTATGTATTATTTTAGACTAATTAAAAAGGAGCACAAGCATTACATGCTCATCCTCCTTTGAACTTACTACTATATAAATAGGAACTTAGTCTATCGTATTGAGTTGGATTAAGATTTTTTCTTGCGACTTATCTTGAATCAATTTTTCAAAACCATCTTCTTTAATATGGTCTAAAGTGATTTTACTAGTAATGATAGGTTCTGACGCTAATGCACCGGAAGATAATTCATTCATAACTTGATTGTATGTGTCATTACCATATCCAACAGAACCCATAATATTTACACCCGTAAACAATAAGTTTTGCGGTACATTGAATTCTAAACTTTGCGTGTGGAAACTTACAATCATGACTGTGCCTCTTACACGTGTAGATTGAATAGATTGTGTAAATGTATCTGCCACACCGGCTGCTTCTATACTTACATCTGCACCTTCTGGATACATTTTTCTAATGGTCTCTACTGGATTTGTTTTTGTAGAATCAATCGTTGTATCTGCACCCATTGCTTCAGCTATTTTCAAACGTTCTTCAGCAATATCAATTGCGATTACTTGCTTTGCGCCTTGTGCTTTTGCGGCCGCAATAGAGAACAGACCGATTGGCCCAGCACCATAGACAGTCACAATATCCCCTTCTTCAATTCCAGCATCTTTAACAGCTTGATACGCAACAGATGCCGGCTCTACCAATGCTGCTCGTTCTAATGATAACTCTTCTGGTACTTTGAATACAGAATTCTGCGGAATGATTGTATATTCAGCAAATCCTCCATCAATCTGTGCACCAACCGCATCTAAAGTAACAAAGCGTTCATATAATGCATTCTCTTGATTTTCGAACATCATTGGATAAATACAAACACGATCGCCTTTTTTAAGCTCTGTAACATCTGAACCTACTTCTTCTACTACACCTGAAAATTCATGTCCAAGCACAGTTCCTCTCTCCATCGGTACTGAGTCTGGATGCAAATATGCGTGCAAGTCTGAACCGCAAATACCTGCCCAAGCCACTTTCACTTTGACATCATCACTGCTCAGTTCTTTTAATTGTCTCTCTTCAACTCTAATATCTTTTTCGCCATACCAAACGGCTGCTTTCATTATGAATTCCTCTCTTTTTCTTTTGAAATTACGTTATAATGAAAACTTGTAATCTCAACTATAGACTGGTTATATGAGGGAATGAATTCTAAAGCAGAACTTTACTCAAAAGTTCTGCACACTTATATACAATTTGTGCAGAAAGAGGATAAACATGGATAAAAGAACAAAGTATACAATGGAACAAATTAAATCTACTTTATTAGACCTCTTAGATACACACTCCTTTGAAACCATCACTGTAACTATGATTTGTGAACAAACAAGTATTAGTAGACGTACATTCTACAATCATTTTTCAGACAAATTTGAAGTGATAGATGAAATTATGAATGACTATACCCAAGCAATGCGCCAAGCCGCTTCAGAAAGTACGCCTGAAAACTTCAAACAAGGCATACTGAATGGCTTTAACTTTATTCATAAAAATAAGGTTGTTTTTATAAAACTTTATAAAAGTCCAGTCTCTAATCTATTTCTTACACGACTAGGTTCTGTCATTACTGAACTAGTAGAGCCTAAACTTAATCATGCTTACTTACAAATGCACAACATCTCAGTTCAAACTATCTTAGTTTTCTTAACGAGTGCAGTTCTAGGTATTGTTATTGAATCAGTTACTAAAAATGATGAGAATTATACAACTAAAGTTGAAGAAATAGCCACACTAGTCAAACCTTATTTCAAAACTAAAACAATATAATTATAAGTAGAATTTTAAATGAAAAGGTTATTTTCAAATTAATAATAATAAAAATGGGTATCCGTATATTGGAGAGATTTGTGCAAACAGGCCTCTTCCGCTAAGCCCTATAATCCATACTTATATCGATGCAGAAAGGGTATTTGAAGCTTCTGATAGTGCAGTAGATCTTGAGGATATTAATTTCGCTTGGGATCAACTTATTACTGACGAAGACGAATTGGTGGAGGCTGGCTATCCTCAAGGTCTGCTCGAAGAGTGGATAGAGGATGGTGTTATCAAGCCTTTCTCTCCCAGAGGCAATAAAAGGCACTTTTATTCAAAAGATGTCTTCGTTGCAACTGTTCATCATGTCTTACGAACATAGCATGATGGGAAGCAATGGATCGACCAATGGTTGATCCGCTTCCTTTTATATAGATTATACATAATAAAAAAAACTGCCAGTTTTTACACTGACAGCTTATACTTCTTATTGGAACTCAACAAATTTTTCATTTGGCATTCTAAATGAATCACGTGGTGCTTTAGCTTGTTTACCGATTGCGATAATCATAACAGGTACATAACGTTCTAATGGATAGCCTAGGACTTCACCAATTTGATCTGCTTCAAATCCACCAATCGGATTCGTATCATAACCATGTTGTTTCGCAATTAACATCAATTGCATAGCCATTAAACTACTATCGATTTTTACAATGTCACTCATTTGTTCTCGCGTTAAACTTTTATAACCGTTCTTTGCGAGTGGCAGGATTTGGTCTCTGACTTCTTGTGGCATCATACCTTTTTCAACTGCACTATCATAGATATATTCTGCATTCTCATAGCATTGCAAGTCGCCAAAGATAACGAGCATCGCAGAGGATGTGTCGTTCTGGTTCGTATTGAATTGAACGAGTGGTCTTAATTTCGCTTTAGCTTCATCACTTTCAACCACAGCAACTCTCCATGGCTGCATATTCACTGAAGAAGGCGCTGTCGCAGCTTTTTCCAATATCTCATTCATTTCTTCTTTTGAAATTTTAAACTCCGGATCGAACCCTTTTACAGACTTTCTACTATTTAGAATATCAGTAAAGTTTTCCATACTTTCACCTCATATATATTTTCTATACAATAGACTACAGGTTAAACTATGGTTTAAGGGAAGTGATTTGTTTGAAAAAGTATTCCATTCAAGAAGTTTCTGAGATGAAACATATCTCTAAGAGTAAATTGCGTTATTATGAAAAGCATGGTTTATTGATGAATATTGAAAGAAATGCAAATAATCAACGTGTATATTCTGAAACAGACATAGAAATTATCAGCTTAATTCAATGCTTAAGTTTACTCAATATGCCACTCAAGAAAATTAAGTATTACGTTGAACAACTTAACGAGAATAAAGCACAGATTTCAGATGTTTTAGAAGCACACCTTAAAGTACTTAAAGCAGAAAAAGATATTATCGAAATGCGTATTGATGTCATTGAAGAAAAATTACATCGCACTAAGAAAACAATTTAGTTATTCAAGTATGGAATCTTTCTTCAAGCATACTTATATAAAAATACCCCCTCACTCTATCGTGTGTAAGGGGGTATTCGTCTACTGACTCTATTTTTTTCTTTTATGTAGCTGTCTTGTCCATAAAAGATAACTTATGAATGGTTACCTTGCATCAATTGTATTTCGTTCTCTGCTTCTCTTCTTACTCTTGTTTTATCTGCTTCAACCCAACCTGGAATTAAGAACGCATCCACAATCACCCAAATCAACGTTGGAATACCAAATGTAAACCAAGCTGTTAATAATGTTAATGCAATCATCCCAATAGCTGATCCCGTTTTACCGAAATAGAAACGGTGACCTCCTAAGCTTCCAAAGAAAAACCATAATACATAAGCAATCGCAGGTTGTTTTGCTTTGCTTGCGATTTGTGATTCAATAAAACTTTTTTCTTGTAAATTCATCAATGTTCCACCTTTCTGTATACTTCAATCAATCCTAATAAAAACTTAATAAATCTTACTATACACATCTAGGTGGTCAATTATTGTCCAGTAATGCAATCTTTTTTGTTTTTCCAAAATAATAACTTTTAAATCTTCATTTTATTAAACTTTCTTGCTTACCGTTTACTTACCATTGTTTTTGTTTACTCATAGCAACTTTTGATTTGATTAATACGCTCAATAAAGCTATCAATGTACTTTTGAGGTTCTAAAATACGTGCTAAAGGTGCCATTTGATAAGCAATATAGTATGCATCTAATTCCGTACAAGCGACTTTCACTATGATTTTTCCATCCTGTGTACGGTCTAGTACCTCAACAATCTTATATTGTTGGCGGAACAACGCCATTTTCGATTCATCAATTTCAACCGTGACGAGTTCTTTGCTTTTGACTTCATCAAACTTATGATTGGAAACCATAAAATTTTCAATCAGACGGACGCGCTCGGTATAAACTGTTTTTTCATATTCATAAGTAAACCAATAGTCATAATGCATGTACATCGTTGATAATGGTTTCACTTCAATATTACGTCCTTTGAATTTCATCCATACTAAGTATTTTTGACTAATCGCTTTTTCGATTAACATTAGAGTTTCTCCTGGAAATGTTTCATCCCGGTTATTGAAATGATCCAACATCTCACTTAAAACTTTTCTATCTTCAATACGCATGCCCTGTATTTCTCTTCTGAATAAGTTATACACATCTACATGCAAGATAGGCGTTAAGCTTTTAATTTTCACCATAAGCCCTAACAGTGCTAAACCACTTAAACTGTTAGAATGCGTGATTAATTCATAACCGCCCTTTTTATGTACTACCTCAGTATTTCTATTATTCCAATATTCACTTTCATAGAAAAAATCATTAATCGTTCTAATATCCCTTTGAATCGACTTCGTACTAACATTCCCAAAATCAGAGAGATCTGATTTTCTAACTGTTTCCCCATTCAACAAACGTGTGAAGATATTCAAGACTCTTGTTGATTTATCCATGTTTACCATCTCCTACAGTTCAATATACAGTTATAAGTGGACAATCTTTGTCCATTACACAATCTTCTATGTTATTTATCAAATAACTCACTTTATTATTATGAATAATTACCTGTCTTACCCCATTGATAAACCATTATGAGCAAAACTGTTTATTTTTCTCTCAAAATATTGTTAAATGTAATTATAATAGTTACATTAAGAAGGTGAACACGGTGAACTTAGAATTTAATATTGCGGTACATGTGCTGGCTTTCTTAACGAAACATGCAGATGAACGTTTCTCAAGTAAAGCTTTGTCTGAGTTAGTTTGTATTAATCCCGTACAATTACGGCGTGTGACAGGAAAGTTAGTGGAACAAGGCTATATTGATACAGTTCGCGGTAAATATGGTGGCTATCAAGCTAATGTTAAAACAGCCAAAGCTGATTTAGCAGATTTGTTTCAATTATTTACTGCTGAACGAACACAAGGTCGTCTTTTTACAGGAAATTCTGCCAGTCATTGTGAGATTTCTCGAAAAATCGGGAATACTATGGCTAAACATCATGCGAAGGAACACGAACTGCTGATGCAGTATTATCGTGGTTTCACAATTGAAGAAGTTTTACGTGAAACATTAACAGCAATTTAAGAATTTGGAGGAAAATTTCATGACACATTATGATTTAGTGATTATTGGATTTGGTAAAGCAGGTAAAACGTTAGCTAAGTTTGCGGCGAATGAAGGTAAAACCGTCGCAATGATAGAGAAAGATCAGAAAATGTATGGCGGTACATGTATCAACGTCGGATGTATTCCGTCAAAAACGTTAATACATGATAGTTTAGAAGGCAGTTCTTTTGCGAGTGCGTTTGATCGTAAACGTGAAGTTGTAGACGCATTAAATAACAAAAACTATCACATGTTGGCAGATACACCAGGGATTGATGTGATTAATGCTACAGCGCAATTTAAATCTAATAAAGAAATCGTATTATTAGATGAAGCAGGACAAGAATTAGATGTCTTAACTGCTGAAGATATTTTAATCAATACAGGTTCTACACCGGTTATCCCAAACATAGAAGGTATTGGAGACTCAAAACACCTTTATGATTCTGCAGGAATTATGGACTTACCATTTAAACCTGAACATTTAGTGATTGTCGGTGCAGGTTATATCGCGTTAGAATTTGCGTCACTCTTCGCACGCTTCGGCGTTAAAGTGACAATGTTTGTACATCACGATACATTGTTGCCAAAAGAAGACCGTGAAATTGTTGAACTTATTGAAGAAGATTTGATTCAAGACGGTGTAAACATTGTCTATAATGTAGAAACACAACGCTTTGAAGATCAAGAACGCAGTACAATTGTGCATACTTCACAAGGCGAATTTGAAGCAGATGCTGTTTTACTTGCGACAGGTCGTCATCCAAATACTTCAGACCTTGGTTTAGACCATACAGATATCGAAGTCGGCAAACGCGGTGAAATAGAAGTTAACGAACACCTACAAACAGCTGTACCAAACATTTATGCAGCAGGTGACGTTACTGGTGGCTTACAATTCACATATATCTCACTCGATGACTTCAGAATTATTAAAGACAATATCTTTGGTGAAGGTAAACGTACGACAGAAAATCGCGGCGCGGTACCATATTCTATGTTCATTAACCCACCTTTCTCTCGTGTCGGTATGACTAAAGATGAAGCACAAGCTGCAGGTTATGAAGTACACGAAACAAATCTTGCGGTTAAGAATATCCCACGTCATAAAGTAAATAATGATGCACGCGGTATGTTGAAAGCAGTCATAGATGCACAATCAGGTTTAGTACTTGGTGCGACACTGTATTGTCGTAACTCTGAGGAAATTATCAACCTTGTTAAACTAGCGATTGATCAAAACATCCCAGCAGAAGTATTAGCCAATAATATTTATACACACCCTACAATGGCTGAAGCCTTTAATAATATCTTTCAAGTTTAAGTTATAACGAAAGAAAGTGATGCATACTTTGTGTACGCATCACTTTTTTATGTTTATATAAGGTTGTTTTGTTTATTTATTTGATTGTTTCAGCTTATTGTCTTGTTTTGGAAATATACGTAGATGGTTTATCTTTGTCGTAAATTGTTAAACCTGTAATATCTTTCGTATATTTAGCAGGTACGAACAGACTCACAATGTATCCGAATAAGAATGCGATGAAGAATGAAATAATTGATACATAGAATGGTGAGTTCGCGCCACCGATACCTTTTAATAGGTAAGCGACAATAACACCTGTGAATAATCCGACTAAGACACCGAATGTATTCGCACGTTTTGTGAAGATACCAACCGCAAAGATACCTGCTAAAGGTACACCGAATAATCCAGTAACTAATAAGAATAAATCCCATAAGTTGTTAGAATCCGCAGCGATTAAGTAAATCGCAATACCATAGCTTAATAAACCTGCGATGATGATTGTCCAACGTGCAAAGCGAACGTTGCCTTTATCTGTACCTTTACTGAAGAAACGATCTTTAATATCTTCAGAAATACACGCAGAAATCGAGTTCAAACTTGAAGAAATCGTAGATTGTGCTGCCGCAAAGATAGCTGCGATTAATAATCCACCTACAAATGGCGGCATTTGAGTCAAGATAAAGAATGGTACCACTGAAGACGTGTTGAAATCTTGTGGTAACGCTGCTTCGTGTTCATAGAATGAATACATCATTGTACCCATACCATAGAAGATCGGCGCTGAGATTAACGCTAATAAACCGTTAATCCATAATGATTTTTTCGTTTCATCAATAGAGTCTGATGCTTGATAACGTTGTACTACATCTTGACTGGCTGTATATTGATGTAAGTTGTTGAAGATGTTTCCTAGGAAGATGATTGGCAAGGCTGCCGCTGTTGTATTCAACTTCCAGTTATCTACACTCAATAACTTTTTCTCAGCTAATGCATCATGAAGAATTGTGCCGAAACCGCCTTTGATTTCCATCGCACCAATTACGATAATCATGAGGGCACCGCCTAAAAGGATAACACCTTGGATAAAGTCACTCCATACCACCCCTTCGAAACCGCCGAGGAAAGTATAAAGAATACATAAAATCCCTACTAAACTTGCGACTAAATAAGGATTAATGTCAGTAACGGCTGTAATCGCAAGTGTCGGTAAGTAAATAACGATTGCGATACGACCTAAGTGGAACACTACGAAGAGTAATGAACCGAGAACACGGACACTTGGTCCGAAACGTGCTTCAAGATATTCGTAAGCTGACGTTACGCGAAGCTTCTTGAAGAACGGTACGTAGAATGCGATTAAAGCCGGGATAATTGCGACAATCGCGATATTCCCTGCGATATACGACCAGTCAGTTAAAAATGCTTTTTCTGGTGTAGACATAAATGTAATCGCACTTAACGTCGTTGCATAGATTGAGAAACCGATGGCCCACGAAGGAAGGCGTCCACTGGCTGTAAAGAAACTATCTGTGCTTTGACCTGCGCGCTTAGTAAAGTACGCTCCAATTATTAACATGACTACTAGATAGGTAATGACCGCTACCCAGTTCCATGTGCCAAAACCCACTTGTTGCATAAACAACACCCCTTAACGTTTTATGTCGGTATTACAAGTTGTATTTATCAATAAGATTATTTAACGCTTCTCTGTTTGATTCATTGAAAGGCGCAAATGGACGTTTCGGCACACCGCCGTCGATACCACGTGATTTTAAAATCTCTTTAAGTGTTGGGTATAAGCCCATGCTTAAAACACCTTCAATAATGTCATTTGTATCATGTTGAATTTGGTAAGCTTCATCAATTTTGCCTTCTTTAGCTAAATCGAAGATTTGACGTGCACGCACACCGTTCACGTTATAAGTAGAACCGATGGCACCATCCACGCCTGAAATCGCAGCTTGAACTAACATTTCATCAAAGCCTGATAAGATCAGTTTGTCTGGATATGCTTTTCTGATACGTTCTAATAAGAAGAAGTTTGGCGCAGTGTATTTTACACCAACAATTTTCTCGTGATTGAACAACTCACCGAATTGTTCGATACTGATGTTGACACCTGTTAAATCAGGAATCGCATAAATAATCATATTATTTTGAGTTGCTTCGATTAAATCAAAGTAATATTGTTTAATCTCTTCGAATGAGAAAGGATAATAGAAAGGTGTTACTGCTGAAATGGCATCATAACCAAGTTCAGTCGCGTATTTACCTAATTCAATCGCTTCATTTAAATCTAATGAGCCTACTTGTGCGATTAATTTCACATCATCGCCGACTGCTTCTTTCGCAAGTCTGAAGATTTGTTTTTTCTGTTCTGTGTTGATTAAGAAGTTTTCACCAGAGCTGCCATTGACATATAAACCGTCTAATTTTTCATGTTCAATCGCGTTTCTCGCTATTTGTTTGAGGCCTTCTTCTTTCACTTGTCCTTGTTCATCAAATGGAACAAGTAACGCAGCATATAAGCCTTTTAATTTTTCTTCCATATCTAAATCCTCCAAGTTAAGTATTAATAGCACAATGGCTATCCTAAACATCCAACAATGTCCCTTGTTTATACTATATTTACACTTTCAATAGTAAACGCTATCATAACCCTACACAACTGGTTTTGAAAGATTGTAACAAAATATGGATAAAATAATGAAAATAATTTTCAAAATTGGATTTACACTTCCTAGTTGAAGTATGCTCTATATATAATGAAGTGGAAGCAGAGGAGGAATCATCTTATGAACCAGATCGCAATAGATATCGGAGGCACAAACATCAAGGCAGCCCTCATCAATGAAAATCAAGAAATTAAAGATTATAAGAAAATCTCAACACCCGATAATGTACAAACACTAATTATCGATGAAGTGTATCAATTAGCACATGAACTTATCACCAAACATAAGCTAGATAAACCCCATATCGGTATTTCCAGCGCAGGTGTTGTCGATTCAGAGTTAGGAGAAATTGTTTATACTGGTCCAACTATTAAAAACTTTGATGGTACGAATTTTCGTCGTTCTTTAAAAGACTTATATTCATCAATGACCGTACACAATGATGTGGATGCAGCCCTACTTGGAGAATTATCACTCAATGATTATGAAGAGGATAATATTTTTTGTTTAACTTTAGGCACAGGCATCGGCGGTGCATTTTATAATCAACAATTAGGTGTTTATGGTGGTGCACGTTATCGTGCGAATGAAATCGGCTATTTATTATATCGAGACACTGATCAAAAAACGTTTGAACAACGTGCTTCAACGTCAGCCCTCAAAGCTTTGATGCAAGAACGAGATTTTCAATATGGTACTGATGTGCCGAAGTTATTTGAACTCGCACAAACAAATGATAAACAGGCACAAGCTATCTTAGAAGAATGGGCAACTTATGTCGCTGAAGGCATCGCTCAAATTCAAATCATTTATGATCCAGGCTTGATTTTAATCGGCGGCGGTATCTCTTCACAAGGTGAAAATCTTATCCAATACATTGAACCTAAAATCAATCAATTCTTGCCACCAAACTATGGACACGCACCTATCCAAACAACAAAAACTGAAAATCACGCTGCATTATTCGGCGCAATTACCGAAGGTTAAAGAAAAACCGCGCACTATCTCAGAAGGTCTTAAAACCCTTGATAGTACGCGGTTTATTTAGTATTCCGTATGTCTTACAGCAGACAACCGTTAGCCTTACTTGTCTTCACCTTTCTCTAATACTGTGCGACGTGTACGTTGATAAAGTTGATTCATATAATCATTGTTCAATAATAAGTAACAGATAATGTCCATCAAGAATGTAGTCGCAGTTTGTGTATTAATAAAGCGTGCATCATTGACGTTCGACTTCGCAGAAGTAATCAAAACTAAGTCCGCATGTTTCGTAATTAGACTGCCTTTATAATTTGTGACCACAGCCACAAAGGCACCTTGTTCATGTGCAATCTTAGCCGCATCTGCCAATTCTTGAGTTTCACCGCTATTAGAAATACCGACAAACATATCTTGTGAAGATAACAATGAAGCTGAAATTTTCATTTGATGCGCATCCGTTGAGACATTACCTCGAATACCCATACGCATCGTACGGTAATAAAACTCACTCGCAGTTAAACCAGAACTGCCGAGTCCTGCATAACTGACTTGTCTGCTGGTCTTTAAGTAATGCGCAAACCGTTTAATCTTCTCTTCTGAGATAAACTCTCCCGTTTGTTGAATAATATTTTGATGATAACGGTGTATCAATTGAACTAAAGGTGCATTCTCCACAATTTTCTCTGATTTTTCATGTTGTAAATTGAATTTCATATCTTGGAAATTATGATATTCCAGCTTATTACTAAATCTAGTAATAGTAGCCGGAGAGGTGCCTATCGCATGTGCTAAAGAATTAATCGTTGAGAAACGATCATCTAATTCATTGGTACGGATAAACTCAATAATCTTCTTATCCATTTTAGTCAGTAAATGGCGGCTACGTTGAACACGATTTTCAAACTTCATATCTCTTCACTCCCCTTAAGGTATTACATTTACTCTATTATATATGAAAATCTTTTTCAAATGATAGTAAAGAATTGAATATAAATTTCATCGTGTTATGATATGAGTAACTTAACCGACAACCTTTGAACTACTATATTTACAAATTAACAATATTTTGGAGTGTGTGCTTATGTTACCACAAGGTTTAATCGTTTCTTGTCAGGCTTTGCCTGATGAACCGTTACATTCATCATTTATTATGTCGAAAATGGCACTAGCTGCGTACCAAGCCGGTGCAGTCGGTGTTCGCGCAAACAGTAAAGAAGATATCATCGCAATTAAAGAAGAAGTACCGTTACCTGTTATCGGTATCGTTAAAAGAGATTATCCAGGTTCAAAAGTATATATTACTGCGACTTCAAAAGAAGTCGATGAACTGATTGAAAGTAAATGTGAGGTCATCGCGCTAGATGCGACAAAACAAGAACGTCCGAAAGAAACGTTAGAAGAACTTGTTGCATATATTCGTGAAAAAGCACCAAACGTTGAAATCATGGCTGATATCTCCACAATTGAAGAAGCAAGACATGCAGATGAGCTTGGCTTTGATTACGTAGGTACAACATTACGCGGATATACAGACTATACTCAAGGTCATATCCTATATGAAAACAACTTCGCATTCTTAAGAGAAGTCTTAGATCAAGTAAATGCGAAAGTCATCGCTGAAGGAAATGTGATTACACCAGAAATGTATAAAGCAGTCAGTGATTTAGGTGTACACTGTACGGTTGTCGGCGGTGCGATTACACGTCCGAAACAAATTACAGAACGTTTTATTAACGCCGTAAAAGAATAGTCATACTACTTGGAGGATTAGAAATGCAACTCTACAACTTAAGAAATAAACAACTTGCCAGTCAATATGTCGCAATCGAATTCTTGAAACAAATTAAAGCACGCCCTGACGCAGTCTTAGGACTAGCTACAGGCTCGACGATGACAGATTTATATACTCAACTCTCAGATTTATTAAATGCGAATCACGTCGATGTCAGTGGTGTCAGAACGTTCAACTTAGATGAATACGTTGGTGCAGGTCCAAAAGATCTGCATAGCTATTATGCGTACATGCATCAACGTTTCTTTAACCAAAATGAACAATGGAATGAAGACAATATTTATATTCCTAGCGGTGTAGCTGAAGACTTAGATCAAGAAGCAAAACATTACGAAGATGCGCTTAAAGCTGTCGGTCAACCTGACATCCAAATTTTAGGTATCGGTGAAAATGGTCATATCGGTTTCAACGAACCCGGTACGCCTTTCGATAGCCAAACAAGAGTCGTAGACCTTACACCTTCTACGATGCATGCGAACAGTGTTCATTTCAAACACTCAGAAGATGTACCGAAACAAGCACTGTCTATGGGCCTTTCTTCTATCATGCGCGCAAAACGTATTATCTTACTCGCATTCGGAGATAAGAAAATCGATGCGATACAACGACTTGTTAACGGTGAAACTACAGAAGATTTACCTGCGTCTATCCTTCACAACCACGATAATGTGGAAATCATTGTAGATGACGTCATTTATCAAGCGATTAAATAATGACTTACTATATTAAAATGCCTTTGAAGACAAAATGAATGTCCTCAAAGGCATTTTAACGTTTTATATGAAGATATATTTGTTAATAGAAATAAGCTTCACACGCATACTTTGTCTTCCACCATGTCACTTTAAAACGATTTTCTTCCACTTACGAATTTTAGTTCTGAATGTTCCGAATGGCGCTACAGTATTAATATGAATAAACTTGTAGACTTCCCAGACGGCTTTCTTAGTTGCTCCGTCAGCCCATTTGCGCATGTGAGGTTTAAATAATACTTCGTCACCCATTGAGTCAATCATGTTACATATCGCATTCACATTATCACTAAGCATCACTGTAAATTCTTTAATTGTTAGATCAGCATAAGTATCAGTAAAGTGTTGATAAAGTGCGCCTAGTTGATTCCACTTAAATGTTTCAGTAGGTGTTTTAACTTCTTTTCCACTCAGTTCCTCTGATTCCCACTTTAATAAGAGTGTGGTCCATCCAACTTGATATGCTAAATTCTCGGCCGGTGTCCTATCAACCTCTTCAATTCTTAAATTTTTTAAATCCTCGGGAATTTCTTTGAATTCATCAATATATTTATTATACGTTTTTAGTATTTCTGACTTAAGCTCATCTTTACTCGCATATGTCCTCATTTCTGACCTCCTCTGGCACAATCAGTTTTATTTTATACATGTCTGCGTTTTTGATTCGCTATAAATAATAGTAATGGTAAGACAACATAACCAATTACCATCGCAGTAATCGCGAAGTAATTCGGCTCAATATGATGTGGTGTCACAATAGAGAATTGACCTTTCCAATCAAACTTAACAAGTAACACTACGGTTAAAATTAATGCGATAATTGGTAAAATCACGTCTGTAAATTTATTTTTATAGACATTCGGCAATACTTCCCCTCGTGAACGATTATAATAAAACATCATCACACCGATAGGGACTACAATGAATTGAATAAAGCGTGAAATTGAACTTAATACAATGATACTCACCATATTATATTGAAAGGCCATCGGAATAATTAATGCGACTAAGAACGTCGTAATGAACGCATTGAACGGAAAATCATATTTCGTTCTTTGTTTAAACCATGCGGGTACTTGGTTTTCATTCGCAATCGCTTCTAAAATTCTCGGTGTTGAGAATGATCCTGCGATACTAATACCTACCATAGAGATTAAAGCACCATACAAAATAATATTCGAAATAATAGGTGATTCAAACACAGTAACTAAAGATACGACATGTTTGCTGGTTAATACTGCGGTCGGATTAATCATCATAATGACCGCAATAATACTAATATAAATCACTGCGATAATTAAAATGGCCAATGGAATCGCACGTGGCAAATTCTTTTCTGGTGCTTTCATATCCTCCGCACCACTTGCGACACTCTCAAAGCCCACAAAGGCATAAAATGCCGCAATGACTGCCATCACAAAAGTTGATGTATTTAATTTAGAAACATCGACTAATTGATTGATGTCATTAAAGTGAGAATGACCAGTCATCATTACGACGATAAAACCAACAATAATCGTTGTGATTAAGGCAGCGAGTTTACCAATTGTAGCTAAGTTATTGAAAAAGGCAAATACTTTATTACCTGTCACATTCACCAGTAATAACACCACCATTAAAATCAATAACCCGATAGTCACTGATACAAAATCTTGGGCGTTACCACCGAAAATTGCGAGTGTGGTTTTCACTACTGCAGTCGCAATGACCCCCCAAGCAATACTTGCCGCAACAAAGCGTGTAATTCCTACATAGAAACCTACATTTTCACCAAATGCTGCTGTGGCATAAGCATAAGATGCCCCGCTTTTATTCACATATTTCGCTGCGGCTGCGAAAGTAATCGCTAATACTGCCGCAAAGATTGCAGCGGCGGCATAAACTACTAAAGTATACTTACCTGCTTTTTGAATAACCGCTCCAGGTGATAAGAAAATACCTGAACCGATAATAGAGTTAATCGCTAAAAGGACAATAGACCAAAATCCTAGTTTTTTCATGCTGTCATCTTCTTTCAATTTGATCCACAAAATCTTTAAATAATGCATCCATACTGTTTTCATGCCACAACATTTCAGGGTGCCACTGAATACCGACCATATATGGATATGATTCTGATTCAAAGGCTTCAATCACCCCATCATTAGATTGTGCCATGACTCTGAAGCCTTCTGCGAGTTGATTAACGACTTGGTGATGGAAAGAGTTCACATAGAATCGACCTTCAGGAAATAACGCACTTAGACGTGTGTTCGGAAAGACTCTGATTTCATGTGTCTTCTCAGTCGGATTCGTTGGTTGCCAATGTCTAAGTGATTGTATTTGACGATACGACGTATCTTGGAATAAAGAACCACCGTGGAAAACATTTAAGACTTGTGCACCACGACAAATCCCTAGAATCGGTATAAAGCGTTCTTTCGCTTTCTCTATCAATTTAAAATCAAACACATCTCTCGCAAGTAATGTTTCACCTAATTTGTCTTGCGGGTCTTCATTGTATAGTTGTGGACTGACATCTTGTCCCCCGCTTAAGAGTAAAGCATCTACTTGTCTGATTTGTGCTTCTATAATGTCATCGTTATCTGTTATAGGAATAACCATCGGCACAGCGCCTTGTTTCACAATCGAGCGGATATAATCCTGATTGACATAACAACGCTTATAGCCTGGAAACATTCCTGCTTGATCCGTTAATATATTTGCGGAAATACCTATCGTTTTCATGATGTCTGCCTCCTGTTGTTGAATAATTTTAATTATAGTGAGACCGTCGGAATTGTCAATGTGAATTCATATATTCATTTTTTAGAAACATTTGGACATATTTTATAAAAAAATCCTCTTTCATTAATGAGATACTCACATGAAAGAGGATGAAAAAGACTAATTTCATTTGTATTAAGTTAAAAGTTTACTTTGAGCCGCTTCGCCAAATTAATAATCAGCACGATAAACAACACTGTCAAAATAATACTGCCTTCGATACCCATCGTACCGCCAGTCAGTATGTTATCCGTATGATATTTCGTTTTAAACAAACTGAAATTCAGTTCATTTCCACTGACATTAATCCCATAAATACAACCTTGTACGAAGTTCCATATAATATGGAACCCAGCAACTGTCCAAATCGTACCGTCGATTCTGTAGATTAAAGACAAGACAATGCCGACTAAGAAAATATTCGTCACCCCGACAATTGAAATATTAGGGTTCATCCCATGGAGTAAGGTAAAGACCACTGCTGAACACACAATCGCAAAACGATCACCATATCGCTGTGTTAAACGTGTTTGGAGATATCCACGCATCAGAAGTTCTTCTGCGCTTGCTTGAATACAAAATCCAATAAAAGCTAAACCGATACCTAATAACACCGTTTGATTCAGCGTATTACCGACAATTGAGATATTGCCGAATAACACTAAAATTAAAATCACTACAGAGAAGACGATAAAGCCGAATAAGCCTCCGATACCTAGCTTTCTAAAAGCATATGTACGGTAAATACCGACTGAACTTAACGGAAGGTGCTCTCTGTTATGTACATACCAAAAGAGAATTAATATTGAAAATATAAATGGGACAGGAAGTAGAATGACTTCTTGAAGGGGATGATTTCTGACCATTAAATAAAAAGGCCCCGCAAACAACCCGCCACCTAGCATCATCAAGATGGATAAGAGTGAAAACTTAAGCCAACTTCCCTTATAATGTTGTGTAAATTGATTTTCCATAAGTTGTTCTCCATTATATAATTAGTATAGTTTATCTATTTAATTTTCTCACAATCGGATATCTACCGCAAATATTATTTTTTAACTTCATTAATCAAAGGACGTGACATCTATGACGCTATTTAACATCATCTTAGTACTTATCATGTTTTTAGCTATTGATTATTTGGCTAATCTCGGTAAAAAGAAAAACGCATTTCTACAAACAGCACTCTTAAGTACACTCTTAATCTTGACCGCTTTTATTGCTTTACTGCTAGGCGTATCTATTATTTTACTAATAAGTGCTGTCATTGACTTGGGTAATGATTTATTTATAACGGGACTTTTAATGATTTTAACAAGTGGAATTATTGAATTTTTCTTACTTCGTTATTTCATCAAACGTTGGTTCAATGATGTATGGACCTTAACTGTCGTTGAATATTTCATCCAATGGTTATTAGTCTATCTCACACTCTATCAAGTGATGACACAATCATTATCTAGAATTAAATTAGAAGTCGATATCCATACGCTGTTTCATATCTTGAATATCGAAGCTTTGAATTTAACGTTACTGCCTGTGCTTTTAATCAGTTGGATCTCCCTCATCATGCATAAGATTAATCTCAGACAATGAAAAAAGCCTATCCATATATGCGAGGATAGGCTTTTGAAGTTAGTTTAATATTCAATGTCTTTTGCGAATGGGATAGAGATTTGTGCCCCTGCTTTTTGAACTGTATAGGATGCTGCTTTATTCGCAAAATCAATCGCAGTTTCTAAATTCATTTGTTTCACGTCAAACGCACTGACAAATGCGCCGATAAAAGTATCTCCGGCTGCTGTTGTATCCACAACATCAACTTTATATGCTTTGACTAAGCCAGAGTTGCCTTTGACTGCGTAATACGTACCTTGTGCACCGATAGTAATTAATACCACTTTAATTCCTAAGCTTAAGAAATAGTCTGCGTTTTGAGCCATTGATTTTTCATCCGTCACTGGAATACCAGATAAGATTTCCGCTTCAAACTCATTCGGAATAATCACATCTATCAGTCCTAATAATTCTTCAGGCAATTCACTTGCTGGTGCTGGATTTAAAATCGTTGTAATACCATGCTTACGCGCAATTTCAAACGTACGGATAATCACCGGTATAGGGACTTCTAATTGTGCCACTACATAATCCGCTTCTTTAATCACTGCTTCTGCTTGTGCCACATCTTCAGGTGTAATATCCATATTCGCACCGCCATAGACGTAAATGGTATTACTGCCATCTTTATCTACTGTAATAAATGCTTGGCCCGTATCTGCTGTTTCTGATTCTGTAATATACTCGGTATTCATTCCTGCTTCTTTGAAACCTTCAAACATAAAGTCAGCTAAACCATCTTTACCGACTTTTGAAATAAACGTGGTATCTGCGTTCATACGTGCTGTCGCAATCGCTTGGTTCGCACCTTTCCCCCCGCCGTATTTCTTTTGTCCTTCTTTGACATGCAAGGTTTCACCAGGTTTCGCATAACGCTCAACAGTTAAGAACTGATCCACATTCGTTGAACCTAAAATTACTACTTTATTCGTCATACTGTATCTCTCCTCGCTTAAAATGTCACATTAGATTCTAAAATAATATTTGAAAATGGTGTGATTTCACCTGTACGTATATTGCCTTTATTTAATGGATGATTTAAGTAGGCTTTCATTTCTGTATGTGGAATAAATTCAATCTCTACATCATCCTCTAATAGTGCTTTAATTTGTTTTAGCTGCACTGGGTTATGTGTTTTAATTTCTTCAGCTAAATAGATTTTTTGAATTTTCATTTCTGTTAAGACTGTTTCTAGCACGTCGATAAAGCGCGGCAACTCTTTTGTGACCGCTAAATCAATTCTACGTGCATCATTTGGAATCGGCATACCCGCATCATTAATGGTTAATAAATCAAAGTGGCCGATTGTCGCAATGGCTTGTGAAACATGACTATTTAATACAGGGGTTTTCTTCATTTCTATTCCCTCCAAAATTATTTAATAAAGACTGTGACTGTTGCGGCAGCTAAAATTAACACTAAACCAACCATCGTAATCAACATTTCTTTCTTCGTCTTACGTTGATTTAAGAAATAAATACCTGTTAATGTCGCAAGAACCACTGATGTTTGAGATAAAATAAAGCCTGTCGCAAGACCGTTCATATCTGGTTGTGCTGAAATTAAGTAAGTTAACGCCGCAAATGCGAAGAAGAAACCTGAAATGATTTGAAGCCACGTAATCTTATTCTTAAATGGATTGTCTTTCTTCATCATTGTTAAACTATAGATCACTGCGACGAGAACCATACCCATAGCTTGAGGTAAGAAGGCTGCTTTTCCTCCGATATCTGTCGCTTGTGGTGCAGCTGAATATAGCCAATATCCAATTTCACCAATCAGCAAGATAACCACTGCTTTCTTTAAGTTACCGCTGTTTTGTTCCTCAGGATGTTCACTCCATACTGTCATACGTGCACCGATTAAAATCACAATTAACGCCACAAAACCGATAATTTTATTGCTTAGTCCTGGCCAGTTACCTAACGCAAAGACACCCCATAATGAAGCACCAAGCAATTGGAAAGCTGTTGTGACTGGCATTGCTCTTGAAGAACCGATAAGTTCAAAGGCTTTGAAGGTTAAAATTTGACCGAAACACCAACCTGCCCCAGAAAGCAACGCAAACATTAAGTTCATACCTGTCGGGAAGTGTTGGGCTGTCAATCCCGCAAAGACTAACGCAAAGATTAATGTCCCTACCGTCGTTCCGATAATTTGATGGACTGGTTTACCTCCGAACTTTGACGCAATCGTCGGGAATAAACCCCAACCAAGCAATGGACCTAAACCAATAAGTAAAGCGACTAGATTCATGAATAACACCTCTATTTTTTTCTAAGTGGATTTAGTAAAACGTTTTACTTTACTCACATACTAGCACTTTTCATTTATTTTGTATACGTTTTCATATAGATTTAAGATTTTCGACACAATAAAAAACGAGTACACTTATCAAGGAATAAGCGCCCCGTCTTTGATGAATGATTATTGATTTAATTGTTGTGTTGTTTCTCTGACCACGAGTTCATTCGGCAATTCAATACGTTCTACCCCTTGGTCAGTCTCCGTAATTTTCTTCACGATTAATCTCAATGCTGTTTCACCAATTAACGCAATGGGTTGGGCTACTGTCGTTAATGCCGGTGTCATATATTGTGAGAAACTGATGTTGTCATAACCTACGACTGAAATCTCTTCAGGTACAGCTTTACCACGTTCTTTTAGACCTCGTATGATTCCGATTGCCATTTCATCGTTAATCGCAAAAACCGCAGTCACTTGACTATCAATGATTTGATCAACGATTTGTTTACCGCCTGAAGGTGATAGTTCTGTTTCTATCTTCAACGGTTTTTGAACATCATGGGATTCGCAGTAATCTTCAAAACCTTTCACACGTGCCTGCATATTCGACATCATTTCATACGGTTGTACAATGGCAATATGTTGATGATTTAAATCAATAAGATGTGCTGCCGCTAAAGCACCGCCTGTTTGTTCATCTGTTCGGATGATATCGGTATACCCATTATCTTCACTTTGGTCTAACACGACATAAGGAACATTGTGTCTCTCTAAATAATTGTTCATACTTTCAGGTTGATCGATTAATCGCGCAAT
>NZ_KV837168.1:0-31015 GCF_001838465.1 Staphylococcus sp. HMSC061G12 | reverse complement strand
ACTAAACCGTCCATGCCTCTTTCAACTAAATGCTTGATGTTATGTTCTAGATGGTCACCTGAAGTACTTAAGAAGAATAAATCCACATAGTCCGGCTTGTGTTGTTCCATACTCTGCATAATCGCTGAGAAGAAAGGGTTCGTTAAACTGGGGACTAAAACCCCGATTAATTTAATTGTATGTCCTCTTAATTGTTGGGCATTTTTATTTGGAATATAACCTAATTTATCTTTAGCTGTTAACACTTTATCAATTGTCGCTTGCGAAAAGCGTTCTTGTTTATGATTTAAAATGTGCGAAACCGTGGTTAAGGATACACCTGCTTCTTTTGCGACATCTTTAATTGAAACTTTCTTCATGAGTGCTTATTCCCCTTACGTTGACAGACTCGCTTACGCAAATGTGCCACCTTTTTATCTCTTTCATCATATCATCTCTGATTTCGTTTGTAGAGTTCAATTCAATACAAACAGCCTATATTGCGACATACAATACAGGCTGTTGTTTAAAATACTATGATTTTATATGACTCGCATTTTGAGCGTCTTGTTTTTTAAGTTCCTCGCAAATACTGTGATAGATACGTGCACAGTTCTGATGATCGATATGGTCGAAAATCAAGCTGCGGTCATAGTGTTGCGGTTCATTGTGTTTTACTTTGTCGGTAATTTTACTGATTAATTCATTTTCTGAATACGTAATATCACCGATAAATGTTTCATTAATCGGTCTTAGAATGCCTTTTCTAAAGAACTTGTTCACATCAAAGTGATAGAAAATCACAGGTTTATCCATATAGTTAAAGTCCGTGCTGACTGTACTGAAGTCTGTAATCAGTAAATCATGTTCAATCAATAAGTCTTGAACAGTTTTCGTCCCAAGCTCTATAAAGTTCACATGTTTCAATTCATGTTCACTTAAGTAATCTTGGAAGAATTGTTGAGCTCTATAGTGCGGATAGAAGTTGATTTCTACACCATATTGTTCACTTAAAGCTTTTAATTCAGGATTGTTCAAGAAACTGATATAACGTCTTAAGTATTCACTTTTTTCAAAGGCTTCATTACTGTTCAACCAATCACGCCATGTCGGCATAATTAAGACTTTCTTCATTTGTGGTTTAGGTTCTAGCGGCAATCTATCATAACGTGCTAAGCCAGTCACTGCGATTTCTTCAGGTTCATAGCCCATTTCATCAACTACGATATCGTATTTCTCATGGTGACTAGAGACGTTGAATAAATCGAATGGATCATCATAAAATTTCTTATGATATTCGACATTCTTTCTGCCGAGAACTCCGTGTTGTAAGAAGATTTTAATCGTTTCATCATAACCGAAGAATTGTGGTGCTGCTTTATATGGCATAATATTTTCAATATCATGTGTACTCATGACCACTTTCGCTTGTGGTGCGATACGTAAATGTTCATCTGAACCAAAGACTAAGACATTCTCCATATCTTTGATTTTTTCATAGTCTTTAGATTCGCCATCAATGACGTAATAAACATCCGCTTCCGCATGTTCATAAAGCCACTCAAAGAGCTGAATGCCGCTTTCTTGTGCTGTATCCGTACGTTCTCCGACCATCCAGATATTCGGATCTTTATGATTATGGTCATTTAAAATTTGAAGTTGACGTTCTGTCATCGTAAACGTTTCAAATTTAATGTTTTTAAATGGCGTCAATGTCAACATAAAGAACGTCGTGAGACCATTCTCTTCTACTGTTTTTAACGTATGGATGCCGTCTTTCTTATAGACCCCTTGACGGTATTTGATTTTTTCTTTTCTGATTAATGTATCTTCATCATAAATTGTGATGAAGACATCGATAATCGATTTATTTTCTGTCAATAACGTATTCAATTGGTCATAATCAATTGAGATATCATAAACGCCTCTCGCAATCGGTAAATGATATTGATTGCCTGAGATACGTTCTTCAAAGGTTAAATAATATCTGCAATGTTGATATAGCGGATGTGGCTGGAAGTACATATTCAAACTCTCTTCTACCACTTGATTAATCCCTAATTTAAATTTAGGTTTACGGTGTGTAATGGTTAAACCGTATCGATTGCGGATTTGAAGCTGGTAAATTTCATGATCGATTTGATGTAAGGCATCAAACGGTCTTGTTTTACCTTGTAGTAAATAACAATGACCATTAATCTCAATAAATAATTTCTTCTTAATCGTTGTTTCTAAATGATCTAAAGCTAATTTAACTGTGACTTTATTACCCATCATCACTTGTGTCGGTAAGTAAACTGCGTTTTCGTAATCGACATCAATTAAACCTACTCGGATTTTATCCATCTCATCAAAGCTGCCTTTGATGAAGAATGAAAGGTTGATATCTTCTGTGTTCATTAACTGAGTCATATAAACTTGGTCTACTGCGTAATACATACGATCAATCGAGAGTTGTTCATCCGTCCAGTCATATTCCATAAAGTAATGATGCACGACTTCTGGAGATTCAATTTTAGCTGGATACATCGTCGTCCCTTGTATCACATGTACTTTATAATTTTCTTTTTTCAAACGATCTTGGATATACGTGTAGTTAATCTTGTTATCTCTAAGATCTAGTACTTTCATATTTTGATCGTTGATTAAAAACACACTGTCTATCGGTGTTGAACTCGAAACTTCAATTGTGTCAGGACCTGCGCTTGTTAACGCGATAGGTAAAGCTTCGTTCACAAACTTGAAGCCTGTTTTAACTGGTTTAATCGTAATAGATTGATTAACAATCAGTTCGAAAATACCGTGATCCATATAGTATGTACGTCTTAATTCCGGTGCACGTGTCAGCCATAGGGCTTTTTGACCGTAATAGAATTTTATCGTTTGTGCAGGTTCAGCATGTGTAATAAAGTCGCTTTTAATTGCGACGGTTAATTCATTTTTTTGATGTGATAAGATGTCGAACGTAATTTCTTGTTCGTCTAAAGTAATCGAAAAGTTGCGTGTATTAAAATAGATGAAATTTTCGTGACTGCATTTAAAAATAATAGTCCCTGGTTCTTTAATAATGTCACGAATCATAAATTGTCTAGTTAATTTATATCTGATTTTTTCAAGCACTATTTAGATGACTCCCTTCAACTAAATTTCTTCATCATTCATCCCTTGCGTCTCTTTTACATCTTCAGGTGTTTCAATATCCACTTCTGAAAATGCTTGATGGCGTTGTTTTAAGAGACGTTTCCAAAACCATCCTAGTATTACTACAGGAAACAACCACAGGATGTTCTTCCTCATATCCCTCACCTCTATTTCCCATAAATTATAACATGATACATTAAAAATATAACAAAATTTTTCGCATTATCTTTTTTAATGTGAAAAAAGATAATTAAAAACAACTAAAAAAGTTACTTTAAACCATTTCGGTATTAAAAAACACAGATTACAACTTTAACTTTTCATAGATTTTATTTCTGAGATAGATAAATGAACACTCAGTTCGTTTTGATTGCCTAAATCTTTTAATCTTTTTAGACTAGTACTGAGGTTAAAGAGAGGAGGCATCACCATGAATCATTGGGATGAAAAATTTGATTCCGACACATATATTTATGGTAAAGAAGCGAATCAATATGTTAAAAGCGTCTTTTCAGAAAAAGTAGATACACCAAAGAAGGTATTGATGTTAGCTGAAGGTGAAGGACGTAACGCAGTTTATCTTGCGACATTAGGCTATGATGTCACAACGTATGATTTATCTAAAGTTGGCATCGAGAAAGAATTGAAGCTTGCGGAAGAAGCCGGTGTTACAGTCGATGCGAACTATGGTGATATCACTGCGTCTGATTTAACTGCAGAAAATGCCTATGATTATAGCGTGAATATCTTCGGACATGTTCCTCCAGAAGGTAAACGCGGGATGTTCAATAACTTAATCAAACCTTTAAAATCAGAAGGTCATAGTTACTTTGAACTTTATTCAACAGAACAACTCGAAAATAAAACAGGTGGCCCACCAAACAAAGCCATGCTTTATGAAGTAGATGAAATCAAAGGTTATCTTGAAGACCTTCCTGTTAAAATCCATAGTCTAGAAAAACGAGATATTGAACGTAAAGAAGGCACTGCACACACAGGACATGCGAGCGTCATTCAAGGACATATTGAAAAGCTATAATAAATAAATGAAAAGCTGAGACATGTATTAAAACATACTTTGTCTCAGCTTTTATTTGTCTTTTGAAATATCACTAATGTTTCGCATGTAAAGAATGCGATTGTGATGAGCTCATACTTGCATAAGCAAACTTTTCAGCAACTATCGCTACTTTCTTTCATTTTCTAACACTTCAATTGACTGCTTATCTCTTAATACTTCATCAACATCGCTAGAAGGATATTCAAGACCTATTGGTAGCCCTGTTGGTAGTTTTTCAATTACTGATTTCCAATCAATAATACCTTTATCTAAGGATGTAACGATAAAGTTACCATCTTGTTCTGCTAGGTTTTTCAAGTGAATATAGGTAACATATGAACCTAATGTGTCAGCCGCATCAACTTCACTTTCTTGAACATATCGGAAATTACCCAAATCAAATGTATAACCTATATTTAATTTAGCTTTTTTAGCATCTTGTAAGAATTGATTAATCTTATTAATCGTTCCTGACTGTTGCGTTTGATCATTTTCAACCGTAAAGTTAAATGGTTGATCATTAATAAAATTCAGTTGTTTTAGTTGACTAAAATGTCGATAATTTCCAATCGACATCTTGACGTTAACCACATTAAGACGTTTAGCTTCTTCAAAATATTCGAAAATTTTAGGGTTTAATTCACCGTCATCTAAAAATATATAATCGGGCACGCTATAAAATAACGTAATGTTTTTACTTTCCGCTGCTTTACGCATCTCAGGAATTTCTTTGTCGATGTCCACGAAGTACTCTCTTCTAGGTTCAATGTTATTGAAACCTAAAGATAAAATATCATCAAAAAGTTCAACTTGCTTCAAACCACTGTTAATTTTTGCTTGAAATACTAAGGTATTAAATACTAAGTTGTTGTTCATTGTTGTTCAGTCCTTTACATAAATTAGTAAACCATTTATCATTCTCATCCATATCATAAACTGGTTTACTCAAAATGTCGACGCTTTCATTTTTTTATATTCAATGATTAAGACAAAAAAACAGACCTCTCTAAAGAAGAAGTCTGCTTGTTATCATAAGTCGTGTGTATAGAATGTATTAGTTCTTTAATACGTCCGCATATTCCGGTGTTTTATCAAAGACACTTTTCGCAAATGGACATAATGGGACGATTTTCATATTATTTTCTCTTGCATAATTGACTGCTGCTTCTACCATCGCATAGCCTACACGTTGGCCGCGTAATGCTTCTGATACTTCTGTATGATTAATAATAAATAAGTCTGGACCTGTTGGGACATATGTCATCTGTGCTTGATAGTTATTTTCGTCTTGGCCTACATAAAATTTATTGTGTCCGTGTTTTACTTCTGTCATTGAGATCACTTCCCTCTTTTTATTAATTTGATATTACCTTGTGCACCTCTTAAAAGCAAGAATATTAACTTACCTTACAATACTGACTATAATTCTCGATAGTATAACGAGTGATATTGATTTTAAACAACTTATTTGTGTGCTATATTGAACTTAAGTATTTGGCATAATATGAGGAGTGATAAAATGAGAAAGACTTATACTAGTGAAACAATTGATGTCTCTTTTGAACCTGCGCGTTGTATCCATGCAGCTGAATGTGTGAAAGGATTACCACAAGTTTTTGATACAAAGAAACGCCCTTGGATTGACCCTGCGAATGCGACAGCTGATCAAATCGCAGAAGTCGTAGAACGTTGTCCAAGCGGTGCGTTGGAATATCATCGTAAAGATGGTAAACCAAATGAACATCACGAACACACAGAAATCTCAATCGGTAAAGATAACCAAATTATTATTAAAGGTGAATTTACGTTAAACCATAATGGTGAAGTCATTGAATTAAACCGTGCGATTTTAAAAGGCGGTCCGAATGTTTCAGATAATCCATTCTATACTTTAGACTAATCATCATATTAACTACACTTCTTGACTTGTTTATAAAAGGGTTAGAAGTGTAGTTTTATTAAGTTTATGCTTTATTAATAAATCTTATTTAAATCTTGTTGAATACAGTATTCTCTTATAGTAACGTAAGAGTATATTATCTTATAAAAGGATGGCCATACATTGTGAAAAGAGTTATAAGCATCATTGTGTCAGTTATGTTCTTAATGAATATACTGATTGCACCTACCGCTCACGCTGAACAGACGCCAATAGACGTTGCGAAAGAAAACCATCAAACGATTCAAAAACAGTTTGATCCTAAAAGTGCCTATGTGACTACCGAACAGGGACAAATTTTGTATGATTATCACGGCACACGTAACATCGACCCTGCTTCTACCGCAAAGTTGATGACCATATACTTAATATTAGAAGACATCAAACAAGGTGACGCTCACCTGTCAGATAAAGTTAAAATCACACCGACTTATGAACAAATGTCTCAACTCCCGAATTTGACGACATTTCCTTTAAAAAATAAACAAACCTATACTGTAGACCAATTGTTGAAACAAGCCATGTTAGAGTCTAGTAACGCTGCGACATTAGTACTTGCACACCATGTGGATGGTGATATTTCTAAATTCACAGACCGCATGAACCACACAGCGATACAATTAGGGATGCATCATACACATTTTACTAATCCAAGTGGTGCGAATAACCAATTGATTCATCAATTTATCCCAAAGGCTTATAAAAGTGAAACAACTTCTCAAAGTACAGCACAAGACATGGCAATACTTTCTCAAGCAATCTTGAAACAGTATCCTGAGGTACTCAATTACTCAAAGTTAGAAACCGACAAACAGTATGGTAAAACACTAAAAAATACAAACTTATCGTTACCGCATGGTCCAGATGCATTAAAAATTGTAAATGCTGATGGTCTAAAAACAGGTACGAGTGAAAATGGCTACAATTTAGTATTAACAGCTAAACAAAAAAATCTACGTATCAACACAGTCATTATGAACGTACAGCCTTATCCTAATGAAGCTGCGAAACATGCACGCCAAAAGCTTGCGAATGCTTTAACGGAAGAAGCTTTCAAAAACTATGAATACCGTAAAGTTATCTCTAAAGGTGAACATGAAATTGATGGTAAGACGTATGAAGTAAAAAAAGATTTATATGATCTGGTGCCTAAAGACAAAGCTAAATATGACTTGAAAATTATTGAAGATGAACAATTAAAAGTAGACTATCCTAGAAAATTCCTTAAAGGTTATCATGCACCTTCTGTTGAAGTTGAGCCAGTAACGCAATGGGGTACTTTGATTTTAGGTGCGCTTGTCATGATAGGCGGCGTCATATTACTGACTGCAATCATCTATATTATTGTGAAACGACGTAAATAATCATTCTATATGTAAAAATGAGCGGAATCTCACAGGTTCCGCTCATTTTTTCGAATCTATTTTATTTTGTTTTACGTGTAACATCTAGTTCTGTTTCATATTTAGGTAATGCTTTCTTGAACAAGTATTCACCATGACGTACAGACGCTAGGCAGTCTGAGCGACGTCTTTGTGCTTCAAATACTGTTGGCGCATCTACTACGATAAAGTTAGCAGGTTTGCCTTCATCTAAACCGTATTCATCTTCAATGCGCATTAATTGTGCACCGTTGTAAGTGATTAAATCAAAGTTGCGTGGGAAGTCTTGTTCACGCATTAATTGTGTCGCATGCAGACCATTATCTAAAATATTCATCAAGTTACCTGAACCTGCTGGATACCATAGGTCTACGATAGAATCTTGACCAAATGCGACGTTAATGTCGTTATCTACAAATTCTTTTACGCGTGTTAAACCACGGCGTTTAGGATACGTATCTTGACGTCCTTGTAAGAATAAGTTCTCTGTTGGGCATGAAACAAAGTTCAAGCCAGATTGACGGAATAAGCCCATCATACGGAATGCATACGCATCATCTGCTGAACCGAATGAACAAGTGTGAGAAGCTGTCGTATAAGGGCCATAGCCTTGTTTCATTGCTTCTGCGTTCAATTGTTCAAGATAACGTGCTTCTGCATCATCTGTTTCATCACAGTGTACATCAATCAATTTGTCATATTTAATCGCAAGACGTACGATTTCTTTCACTGATTCTGCGCCGTCTTCAGGACTCCATTCGTTATGCGGAATACCTCCGACACAGTCAGCACCTAGTTTCAATGCTTCTTCAACTAAGTCGCGGCCTGTTTTACCGTCTTCTTCGAATGAATACATACCATTTTGTGGGAATGCGACCACTTGAATCGTGATATTGTCTTTCAATTCGTCTCTGACTTCAATTGCCGCTTTAATCCCTGTTAAGTTAGGGTCTGTACAGTCTGTTTGTGCACGGATATATTGTGTTCCGTAACTTGCGACATCATTGACTGCTTTACGCATACGTTCTTTCATTTCTTCTTTTGTCGTACCTTTTTTATAATCATTCCATAAATCAATCGCTTCAAATAGCGTACCTGATTCGTTTTTGATTTTAGGATCTTGTCCTGTAAAGTAGTAATCTAAATGCAAGTGTGAATCTACATAAGGTGGTAGCACTAAACGCCCTTGTAAATCGATGACTTCATCAGCGTCACCTAAATCATTACCGAACGCCACAAACTTGCCGTTCTCTACTAAGATTTCAGATGCATCATCATGTTTATAAATCGATGCGTTAATAAATTTTTTGCTCATTTCCATTCCTCCATCTCTCTTACCTTCACAAACAAAAAATTATTCAGTATTCCAAAAATGTTACGTCTCAATTTTATCAACTTAAGATTCAATAAAGAAACTTAACGCATTGAGTTTTACCACTTCGAAGCTATTTTAACCATATGTTCAAGCCGACGCTCATATCAATATGCAAAAATTATTTTATATTTTTATTTACTTTTATTGTATAATTGTTACATTATATAAATACAATATAAAGAGCTAAACAAGCTGGAACTTACTTAGCCTTTAATAAAGGCTCACAATGGATCTTGTGAAACTCTAACGAACCTAAATGGTTAGTTAACTTCTGACTTAATTGTCCGTTAGTACAGAAGTTATTTTTTCCATCTTATTGATAGCTCCTTTTAGTAAAAAAGTCACTAAAACAACGGAACATACATTTTCAAAATTCAAATGAATTTCTATTGGTGTAATATCCATACTATCACCTCCCCCGATAACTCCATTTAAGGCTCGAGGCGGCTTCACATGCTTCTCTCTATTTCATGCTAGGTTCTTTACCCTTGGATATCATGCCATATTTATCTATAAATTACTTTTATAATTTTTAAATGTAATATTTTTTCTCATAAAGTAAAAAAGGGCTGAAACAGCTAAAACTGTCCCAACTCTTCATTTTCTTTTACATTTGCTTGAACTATTCGGACATGCGGTATGGATGATGCCAATTGAATTAATAAGACATTATGCAATTTCAAAATAAGACCTTAAAATCATAATATCATTTAACTTACGCCTGTCCTTATTTTGACTAAATATCACTTGTAACAAATTTTCTACAACTTTTATATACACAACTAATTCTCCTTTGATTGATATACAATAGTAATATATTGATAATTACAACAAAGGAGCATCAGTGTGGAAAAGCCAAAGACAATTCAAATGTTTGTTGAGAAGATGAATGAAAAAGCAGCTAGTATTGGTATGTCTCGTTCTATGTTTAAAAATCCTACGGGTTTAACGGAAAAGTATCAACTATCAACGAGTTATGATCTGTCATTGTTAACACTACATGCGAGTGCGAATGTGGATATTGTTAGAATTTGGAAGAAGAAGCATTATTCATTCTGGGTTAAGGGTCCTAATGCAAGACGTATGGATCTCACAACAAGAGTAGATAATGAAAAACTGAATCAATATTACGATATTTTAGGCGGCAAAACTGGAACTGTGGGCTTTATAAAAAACCTATGTCTTTTAATCTATGATGGTGAGACTGTCTATATCGTAACCTTGCTTAAAGCGAGAGGTAATCGATTCCATCAAGCTAAGTTACTTATTGATTATCTTTTAAATAAAGGTTCTCTAGATAGTGTAGATACAATAGCTTATACAGTTTTAAAATACCCATCATGTAATCCTTATTTATTCACACGTTTCAAACCAGAAATTCTTATTTCTAAAAACGGTAATGCGCGCAATAACCCCGCAAGCCTAACTAAGCTATTGACGTTGTTGACCGCTTTAGATTATCCACTGGATTTAAATAAAAATTTAACTGTTAAGGCTGAAGACATGGCTGAAGATAACCTCAACGACATTAGAGAAGGAGATATTATCAGCTTAGATGATGCCTTACATTTAATATTACTGAGATCTTCAAATATTATGGCTAACATGCTTAGTAGATATGTCTCAGAGCACTATCTTTAACGCTTAAATACTTATATAAAAGTTACTAAATTAGCCTTATTTACGATAACCTTATTGCTCTCAATATTAATATAATAGTATTGATTAAGTAAGGAGGTTTTCTAAATGAAAGCAATTGTAGTAGGTAAAGATCATCAACCCCAAGTTACTGAGAGAACATTACGCCCTTTGAAATACGGCGAAGCATTATTAGACATGGAATGTTGTGGTGTCTGTCATACAGACTTACATGTTGCCCATGCTGATTTTGGCGATGTAACTGGCACTATTTTAGGTCATGAAGGTATCGGTATTGTAAAAGAAGTCGCTGAAGGTGTTACAAGCTTAAAAGTAGGAGATCGTGCAAGTGTGGCATGGTTCTTTGAAGGATGCGGCCACTGTGAATATTGTACTACAGGTCGTGAAACATTATGTCGTGAAGTTAAAAACGCTGGTTATTCTGTAGATGGCGGTATGGCACAAGAATGTATCGTTACTGCAGACTATTCTGTTAAAGTTCCAGATGGTTTATCATCAGAAGCTGCAAGCAGTATCACATGTGCAGGTGTCACAACATACAAAGCGATTAAAGAATCAGGCGTACGCGCTGGTGAATGGCTTGTCTTATTCGGTTTAGGTGGACTTGGAAACCTAGCTTTACAATATGCGAAAAAAGTATTTAACGCTAAAGTTATCGCAGTAGACATCAATGACAGTCAACTTGAATTTGCGAAACAATACGATGCAGATGTCACTTTAAACCCTAAAGAAGTGGATGTCGCAAAATACATTCAAGAACATGTAGGCGGTGCACATGCGGCAGTTGTTACAGCAGTTGCTAAACAAGCCTTCAACGCAGCTGTTGAATCTGTACGTGCTGGCGGTACTGTAGTCGCAGTCGGCTTACCAACAGAATCAATGGACTTATCAATTCCACGTTTAGTATTAGACGGTATTCGTGTTGTAGGTTCACTAGTAGGTACACGTGAAGACTTAAAAGAAGCTTTCCAATTTGGTGCTGAAGGTCTAGTCGTGCCAAAAACACAATTACGTCCAATGGAAGATGTTCAAGATATCTTCAAAGAAATGGAAGAAGGTAAAATCAACGGCCGTATGGTCATTGATTTACGTCATTAATCATAATCTTAAAACACAACTAATTTAAATAACACTTGATTAAAAATAGATAGAAGCTCTGAAGGAAATCTAATTACTGATATCCTTCAGAGCTTCTTAGTTTTTGTTCAATAAATATATTCAAATTAATCGTTTGTTATTCAACTTCTGCATCTTGTGCTAATGGATTATTTGAAACAGCTTTACTACTGCCGCCATCACCGTAATTATTCGGTGCTTTGTCCCCTGGCAGTACCAATAAGTAGATAATATAAAGTGTAACTAAACCAGCAACCACAATACCGAAGACACCTGCGAATGCTGTGGCACCTAGTACCCAACCTTCGCTCGCATTCGCTGCCAAGACAACGCCAAAGAAGAAAACAAGTGTTCCAACTGAAGCGATAAAACCGCTGATATATGAAATAATCGCAAATAACATTGTACGGTTTGTATCATGTAAACGTCTAACCATCACAGTGAAAGATGGGATGATAATCGCAATGCCAAAGATACTACTTAATAAACCTCCTGAAAGTGCCCCTAACACAGTTGAAATTAAAAAGTTAATCCAAAATGGATGCCAATAATCCGCTCGATCTGAACGTCCATTCACATCTAAAAAGCGAATCCAAAATTGTTTATAGCTTTCAATAATTTGATTCGATTGATTCTCCATCGTATGCCTCCCCTTTATTTGTTAGGGTCATTATACCCACAACCAATTGAATATCTCAAATTAATTTTAAGTAAATAATTTGTTAATGCATATAAAGTGTTGCGTTCTTTAAGATAAACAAAAGTATAAAAAGAGACCTGAAATCAAAGCTGACTTCAAGTCTCCTATTTACCGTGTGTATGTTGTTTTATCTTATTCTAAGACATCACTTTCTTCTGCTTTCTCTGACACTTTTCTCATAATCGGATCTGTGATTGGTTTAAAGATAATACCGATAATAAAGAATGCGATGCCGAAGATCAGAAGAATCACTAGTTTTTTGGTTAAAATTTCAGGCACAAAGCCACCGACCGCTTCTCTCATCACATCAATCGCATACGCAAACGGCAAGTATGGATGAATCGCTTGGAAGAAATGCGGTGTAACTTCAATTGGGAACGTTCCGCCCCCACCTGCGATTTGTAGGACTAACAAGATAATCGCTAAGGCTTTACCAGGGTTTCCAAGTAATGATACCAGTGTATAAACAATCGTCACAAAGACGAGTGAAATAATCACAGATAACCCGATAAACCATGCGACATGTTCAACTTGAGCTTTCAAAATCACAATATCTCCAATAGAGACAATTAACGATTGAAGAATACCGATAATATAAAACAGACCAAGTTTTCCTAAATAAGTTTCTCTAGTAGTTATACCCGGCAAGTCCGCAATATGCTTATTATCTGTCGTCAATAAGCTCACCATCAATAACGCACCAACCCAAATAGACAATGCTGTGTAGAATGGTGTACTTGCTGAACCGTAGTCTTTGACTGGGAAGATATCTTTTTCATGAATCTTAATCGGATTCGCAATGACATCTGCTTGTTTCTTCAAGTCATTTTTCAGTAAATCCACTAATTTATCTACTGCGTCATCATCTTCCACTTCATCAAAGAGCTTATTAGCTTTCGCTAAATCTTTCTCAAGATCCGGCAAGTCGTTTCTGATAAATTCAGCTAACTTATGCAGATCTTCTTTCGCTTGTGGTTGATTTTCATCTAACAATTGCACAATACGGTCATAACGATCAAACAGTGTCGGCAGATTCGCATTAACAGTTGCGGTAGTGTCCGCAAGTTGTTGTTCTAGACCAGGCAAGTCATTTCTCACGAATGATGCAGCACGTTCCACACCTTGTTTAAACTGCGGATAATAACGTTGTGCAGTCGCTACCGCATTTAAGTAACGTTGTTCTAATTGCGGTAAGACACTTTGGATTGTCTCAATACGATCACCTGCGACATCTAAAATAGATTGGCCTTCATCAATCACTTGTTGAATCGTATTCAGCTTAGATTGAACGGTAGAAAGTTTTGCCTCTCCTGTATTCAAGACAGACATAATGTCTTGTGACACATTGATTAAGCGTTGATTCAAGTCTGATTTAATATAGTTTCTTAAATCACTTAATGCATCATTAACATTCGGAATTTCTTTTAATAATTTTACTGCTTCAGCTTTACCAGAACTACCTTGTTTCAAGGCATCTCTCAATTGATTTTGGAGCTTAATCACATGATTGACTCTGTTATTTGCTGCTTCTAGTGTTTGAATTTCTTTAGATAAGTCAACATGTTCACGATTTTCTAGTTCAGACAAGATATCAATCAGTTGTTGGTTAGTCTTGCTTGTCACTTGCAGACGTTCAATCAAGTTATCTAACGTACTTTCAAATTCTTGAGGTTTGTCAGACGCTAAAATACCATAAGTTACTTCTTCTAGCGCTGCTAAATCTTGTTGGCTCGCTTCTGATTGTTGTTCTGTTTGCTGAGAAAGTGATAAGAGTGCTTTTGATAATGAAGACTCCATCGCATTCGCATCATTTGGATTAATCGTATCCGTGTTATTTGAATCCTCACCATTAGTACTCATTTGTGAAGTACGTATGCCAGAGAAACGTCCATTATTTGTTGTACTTTGCGGTGCAGTTTGTGCTCTACGGTTTAATTCATTTTGCACATTTTGATCGACTTCTTGTGCGTTATCAATCACTTGTTGGTAACTGCCTACACGTTGTTTTACCGCTGATAAGTAACCTTGTGCTTCATTTAAACCTTGTTTGCCAGCTGTGACACCATTACTTGCGATGTCTACACCACGATTAATACGTGGGAAAGCTTGTGGTACATCATTTGAAGCAACATCTAAGGCACGCTCTATATTCGGTAAATATTCATTTAACGCTAAGATTAACTTCGCACGTTCATTCAATGCTGGAATGGCTGAATTCACTGCGTTTAATTTATCCTGCGCGTCTAAGATATCTCCTTTATATTGATTTAAACCTCGGAATTTATCTGCGTATTCATCTAATTGATCTTGGTTTTGGTCAAGATACAGAATCTTTTTCGCAAACTCATTAATTTTCGGTACTGAATCATTCGCAGTCTTCACTGCTTTTTGAATTTTATTAATCGTTGGTATTTCTTCCTCAAGTTTCACACCCAAACGGTTGGCTTCATCTAACAATGCTTTTGTCACTGTTTCATTAAACTGTTCATTCGCTTTTTGAACAATTGCACTAGTTCCGGCATCTGTCATTTTCGGCGCAATCGCGTTTAGTTTCTGGTTCACTTTGTATTCAACGTTCGCTTGTTGCGGGTCTTTTCTCAGTGTGCCAGTAATTTCATGTGTAAACTTGTCTGGTATGTACATGGCGGCGTAATATTTACCCATTTTCAAATCATGGTCTGCTTTTTTCCGACTGACAAACTCCCAGTCAAAGTGGTCATCTTTTTTCAAGTTATCGACAATAGTGTCCCCGACATTGATTTGTTTGCCTCGGACTTTATCGCCTTTATCTTCATTGACGACTGCGATTTTAATATTTTTGGTATTACCGTAAGGATCCCAAGTCGCATCTAAGTTGAACCATGCGTAAAAGGACGGCAATATGGCTATTCCGCCTAAAATCACTAAAACGGACGGGTGCTTGATAATTTTCTTTAAATCCATCAGGAACAGCTGTATCGCGTTCTTCATTTGTACACCTCTAAAATTTTTATATCTATTTTGGTTTCGCATTAATTTCAAATTACTGTTTGTTTCTCTTGAATAAATTGATATAATGGCCTCATTAGTAGGGTCACTCTTTAAAAGTTAACAACTATCAACAACTAGTCATAATACTGCTTTTAGTGTACCAAGTCAAACATCCGTTTGTACACAGTAAACTAATATATTTTAAGAGAGGTATTTCCATGAAGAAACAAAAACTATTGGTCTGTATGCTTTCTACTTCATTGTTAGTTCCATCCTTCCCTTTAAGTGATGTACAAGCAGAAACAACAGATAAAGTCACGGCACCTTCACAGTCTGATGCATCATCTTCAGACCGTGCCTCAAACACTAAACAAGACACACAAGAAAATCAAAAAGAAACATCTAAACCACATAAAGCATCCAAAACGCAATCATCTGATTCAGACACATCTCTAAAATCAGATGAGAAAGATGACGTTGAGTCAGAGTCTGAAACAAATACACAATCAAAAGGTACATCTTCAACACCTTCAGATAACACAACACGAAATGAGGTTGAATCAGATTATGACGCACATACATTAGACTTCTTCAAATCTACACCGAAGCGAGATTCATCTAGCCGCTTCGAAAGCCTATTCAACCGTCTCTTCCCAAGTTATTCAAACCGTTCTGAAACTACGGATACCAATCAAGAGACAAGCGACTCTAACGCTAGCAATGAACACGCTTTAGATAATAAAAATGAAACCTATTATCAAGGACAGTCACAAACAAAAACACCGTCTGAAGAAACACCAATTGAAACAGACAAACAATCAGAAGACAGTACAACTACATCAAACGAAACAACACCTAAAGAAGATACACCTTCTAACCAAGAACAGTCATCTGACACATCTTCAAATACAACACCTGAAGCTTCTCAAGATGACCAAGATATCTTTAATAAACTAGACGAAGCCAGCAACAATGTCACAAATAATAAACAAGCAGATACTGAACAACCAACAGAAAACAAAGACTCAGCACAACCAAAACAAGCTGATGACGCTAATCAAACGACACAACCTAAAGAAACAGAAACAAATTCAAACAATGAAGATACAGCTGATAACCAAAACACAACTGGTTCAACACAATCAGAATCTAAAGAAGATACAGATGACACATCTTCTAAAGCAGATGACCGTGTCTTAGAATCTATTTTGGATCAATACAGTGAAGACGCGAAACAAAATAAAGCAGATTATGACGCACAAAAACAAAATGACAACAAATCTAATCAATCATCTGAAGATACATCCAAACAAGAATCGAATCAGAACGACACAAGCAATGCTTCTAACCCACAATTACCTTCAAAAGCACAATTGGAAAATAAGAAAAAACCAGCACAATCTTTTGAAGATGGTCTAAACCGTTCAGATATCAGAACAACTGCGACATTTGAATTATTACCAAATCTCTCAAGCGATAACAGTGAATCTGGTGACATCGCAGTAACTGAAAATAAAGACACACGAGACTTTATTAAAACGATTGCGAAAGATGCCCATGGCGTCGGCCAAGATGAAGATATCTATGCCTCTGTAATGATTGCGCAAGCGATTTTAGAATCTGATTCAGGTAACAGTACATTAGCGCGTGCACCGCACTATAATTTGTTCGGAATTAAAGGGGCTTATAAAGGGCATTCCGCAAACTTCAATACATTAGAAGACAGTGGAAGCAGTATGTATCAAATTTCAGCCGCCTTCCGCAGTTACCCAAGTGAAAAAGAATCACTTGAAGATTATGCAGACTTAATCAAAAACGGTATCGACGGCAATCCCACAATTTATCAACCGACTTGGAAAAGTGAAGCAGCCACGTATCGTGATGCGACAAGACATTTATCACGTACGTATGCGACAGATACACGCTACGCAGATAAATTAAATAGTTTGATTAAGCATTATGATTTAACGCGCTTTGATAAGAAAACAATGCCAGACCTTGCAGACTATCAACCAAGCGATGAAGATCATGAAGGCGACTTCAAACCGTTTGCGGAAACTACAGACAATATGCCTTATCCACACGGTCAATGTACATGGTATGTCTACAACCGTATGCCGCAATTCAACAAAACAATCAGCGGTGATTTAGGTGACGCACGTAATTGGAATAACCGTGCAGAACGTAAAGGTTACCACGTCTCTTCTACACCTAAAGCACATACTGCAGTAGTCTTTGAGGCTGGCCAACAAGGTGCAGACAGTATCTATGGTCATGTTGCTTTCGTAGAAAAAGTAAACGGTGATGGTTCGATTGTGATTTCTGAATCTAACGTTCAAGGTTTAGGTGTGATTTCGTATAGAACAATCGACGCAGAGGATGCTTCAGAATTAAGTTATATTGAAGGACAAGATAAATAATACAAAAGTAACGCTCCATTCAAAGAACCAAGAAACTGGTTTTGAATGGAGCGTATTTGTTTTAACTCGATTATGATTGATTAAGATTGTTTCGCTTTACGACGTTTCACAAACCATGTAAGACCGCCGCCGATGATAATTAACGCAACACCTAATGGTAAAGCAGATTTCTTCGCAATTTCACCTGTAGCAGGTAAATCAAAGTTACCTTCGTCATCAAATAACCCACTTAAGAAATCATCAGATGAACTGCCTAATGATAATGCGCGACCTTGTGATGGGTTCGGAATATCAGGAATACTATCTAATACGCTGCCACCATTCGCTAACTTGTCTAATAGACTCGGTCCACCGAATAAACCAGATTTACCACCTAATAAGCCTTTATCTAGTAGACTACCGTTAGACTGACCTAGCAAGCTTGGTGTGTCTTTTAACGGGTCAAAGATATGGCGGATACCTGATTTTAATCGCGTGATATCACGGTCCGCTTGAAGTAAATCGTTAAGCGGTTGATCAAGTCCTGATTTGAGGACACTTAACAATTCAGCTTTCGCATCGTCTTTTTTCGCAATCACATTCGCCAATGCACGTGCTTTCGCATCATTGAATTTTGTGGCTAAAATCGTTTCAATCGCTTGGCGTTTATTATGTGCTTGGTCAATCACGTTGCCGATAATTTCATCCGCTGAAACATCTGAACCGTAGCGTTGTTTTAATAGTTGAACGAGTTCAGCACTATCTGGACGTTTCGCCATAATTTGACGTGCCATATCTGCCGCTTCGTTCTTATCAAATTTCGTCGATAACAGTGTTTGAATTAATGCTTCTTTATCATCCGCTTTATCAAACATAGATTGAAGCAAGCTGTCACTTGTGAATGAACCGAGTCCGTCTAATTGACTCAACACTTGGCTCGCAATTTGCGCATCTGTTTTACCTTTTGTATCAATGCGGTCAATAAGTTGTTGTGCACTTTGTTCATCTACAGTGCTGCCGATAATATCTTTAACAGCTTGTTTTTTATCAGACGCTGATTTTAAATGGTCTGAAATAATCGCATCTTGTTGTTTCAGACTGCTTTTTGTTTTCTCAATTTCATTTTTTAACTGTTGTGCTTTATCTTGTGAGATCTCGCTGCGTTCAGCTAATCTGTTTTCTAACGTTTGCAGATTCGCTTCTTTATTTTGGACATATTGGTCTAAATCTTGTTTCGTTGTTTCTCGTGCAGTCGTCACACGGTCAATATCTTGTCTAAGCGTACTCAATGCTTGTGAAGCTTGTGTATTCTCTTCGTTCGCTTTAGTTTCCTCATTGTCAGAACGGTCCGCTTCACCATCATTTAGTTTCCCGTTATCAACTTTATGAGAAAGTGCTTCTAAATCTGAGATAAATGCATCAATACTTTGATTGGCTTTTTCCTGATTTAATTGCGCATCTGCCACTTGTGATGAAGGGTTTGAATCACTTGATTGTGCTTGTTGTGAAGCTTGGTTTAAATCTTCACGCACTTTTTCTAATCGATCTGACACAGCAGTCTCTTCAGTACCTTGAGTGGGTTTAGATTCAGGTTGTGTCTCAGAACGATTTGCGTCTTCTTTTAATAGTGAAGCTGATTGTTCATCATTTTGAGTAGATGTATTGGATTGTGTTTTATTGTCTTTCTCTAAATCAGAAGTTGCTTTCTCTTCTTTAAGTTGTGCTTCTTTCTCTTTCACATCTTTTAAGATTGCGTCTATTTGTGATACACGCTCAGCCTTACTGATATCTGTTTTGAATTTAGTTTTGTCACTGTCATTCATTGTTTTAATACGATCGATTTCTTTTTTTGCTGCTTCTATACGCGACTTGAGTGTTGTGGTATTAGAATTTTGTGTAGCTTTGACACCTGTCTGATCTTCCGCAACCACAGTAGGTGCAGACGTTAAGTTATAACTTAATAATGTCGTACTTAACAATACAACAGCACTTGAAAACTTAAATGAATGGCTTAATTTATTTTTATGATTTAAATCAGGGTATCTCTCTTTTTTCATTCACTTCACCTTTCCTCATCACTATACAGTTATCATTATATTAGTTTACACCTATCATTCAAAGAGGAAACTCACTTTTTATACGATTTCTTAATATATACTTACATTAATAGTTGCTTATGTTTTCACACTATGGAAACTTGCTTAAACATCCCCTTAATCTTAGAATTAATATGAGTATCAATACACGAGATGTATTGAATAATTAATGGAGTGATCAGTGTGAATGCTAAAATTGAGCAATTAAAAGAGATTATTGACAGTTCGAATAAAATCGTCTTTTTCACAGGTGCAGGTATTTCTGTTGCGAGTGGTATTCCAGATTTCCGTTCTGTCGGCGGTTTATATGAAGCTGTCGCAGAAAAAGGTTTATCTCCGGAATATTTATTAAGCCATGACTACTTACAAGATAACCCTGTAGGCTTTATGGACTTCTGTCATGAGTATTTATTATTTGCGGATAAAAAACCGAATAATGTGCATGAATGGATTGCACAGTTAGAAAAAGAAAATCGTTCACTCGGTGTTATCACACAAAATATTGATGGTTTGCATTCAGATGCAGGCAGTGAAAATGTAGATGAGCTACACGGTACTTTAAACCGCTTCTACAGCATCAACAACCCTAACGATGAGTATTCAAAACCTTACGTCATCGACCATCATTTACGTAACAGTGAACAAGACGGCAGTCCAATCAGACCAGATATCGTCTTATATGGCGAAATGTTAGACCAAATGACAATTATGAGCGCAATCAGCAAAATCAAACAAGCCGATACACTCGTTGTATTAGGTTCATCACTCGTTGTACAACCTGCCTCTGGTTTAATCTCAAACTTTGAAGGTGAAAATCTTGTCATCATTAATAAAGATGTGACACCTTATGACAGTGACGCAGATTTAGTCATTCATGATGATATGAAACATGTCATCAACGAACTCAATAAAATAGATTAATCCAAAGTGGTTAATCTCATAGTATTAAGCAACCCTCTGAGCATAAACTTCATACTCAGAGGGTTTTGTTTATCTTAATTTAGACGTCCTTAATAACGGACAGTCTTCATTCATTTTTATTTTCCTAAAGCTTTCAGCGTATCTAACGCAACTTGTTGGGCTGATTGAGGGTTTTGACCTGTGATTAATCGACCGTCTGAGACTACAAAGTTTGACCAGTCGTCACCTTTCTCATAGCTTGCGCCTTTATCAATTAAGGCATCTTCTAATAAATAAGGTAAGTTATCTGTAACACCCATTTGTGATTCTTCACTGTTAGAGAAGCCTGCGACTTTCTTACCTTTAATTAAGTTTTGGCCATTATCTTTAATGTTTAATAAACCTGCTGGACCATGACAAACAGCTGTGACATAGCCATCGTTAGAATAAATTTTCTCAGCTAATTCAATGAGACCTTTATCTTTTTCAAAGTCCCATACAACACCATGGCCGCCTGCGTAATAAATCACTTCATAATCATCTGGATTTACTTCTTCTGGTTTCAATGATTCATTTAACTGTGTCATAAATTGATGATCTGTATAATACTTCCAATCTACATCAGACATAAAGTCTTCTTGTAAACTTGCGGGATCAATTGGCACAAACCCACCTTTAGGACTTACATAGTCAATTTCATAACCTGCTTTATAGAACTCGTCCGCAAAGTGTACAACTTCTCCAAGCCAAGCACCTGTTGGACGTGGTAAATCTGGATATTTTGATGTGTTTGTGACTGCTATTAGAATTTTTTTCATTACGCTTCACCTCTCTCTATTTATTCACTGATTTGGAATTGATTAATCATAGCTCACAATTAAAATGTTCACTGCTGATCAGTTTTAACAACGTTGATATTCAGAAATTTAATTTCGTTCACATCGTTATAGTTGTTAAAAAACCCCTTAAAAGTTGTACGCTTTATTTTTGTTTTTTATTTTAAAACCGCGTCAAATCAACATTTTTGACCTTTTTTGACTAAATCGATAAACCGCGTGAGCATAAGGTTTGTGTTAGTTGTGTATACGTTGTAGAATAATTGTAGACAACTTGGTTAGAATAACTAAAGTTTGTCAGATTAATCAAGTTAGGAGGGATAGACGTGACAACAATCGAACAACACAATGGTTTCAAGCGGACGTTTCAAAAGGGTCATTTAACCTTAGGTTTAAGCATTCCTTTTGATAACTCTGAAAAAATCGCATTGTCGTTTGATCAACAAGCAGAATTAGCGCAGTATGCTGAAGAACTTGGATTTACAAGCCTATTTGTGCGAGATAACCCATTATATAGTCCGCACTTAGGTCCAGTAACGACAAACTACGATCCGTTTGTATTTTTAACTTACCTCAGTGCTAAAACGAATAAAATTGTTCTCGGAACAGCTAGTATTGTTGCGACATTACGTCATCCAATTCACGTTGCTAAAGCAGCCGCTACTCTTGACTTGGTGTCAAACGAGAGATTTTTAATGGGACTGGCAACTGGAGACCGTTCTTTCGAGTTTCCAGCTTTCAAAGTCGAGGAGAAGAATTTGCATAATCATTTCAGAGATGCTGTTTCTTCTTTGAATGCACTGTGGCAAGACCATTCTCCAAACATTTCAAACTCAATCTTTGAGCTATATGAGGATTCTGGTTTGCAAGTTTTACCAAAACATCACCATATCCCGATTTTTGCGACGGGAAATGCGAAACAAGATTTAGACTGGATTAAAGAAAATATGGATGGTTGGATGTTTTATCCCCAAGAATTCCAAATGCAGAAAGCTTTACTACAAGCTTGGCATGATAATGATGTATTCAAACCATTCATGCATCCACTCGCATTAGATTTATCAAAAGATCCGAATGAAAAAATCAAACCCATTGAGGGTGGCTATAGATTAGGCAGAAATACTTTAATCAATGTATTAAAAGCATATGAACGTATTGGTACAAACCATATCATGTTGAAATTAGTCACACATGAAAGAACGTACCAAGATATTATGAAAGAATTGGGCGATTATGTGATTCCACATTTCCCACCAAACGAAATCAAGGAGGAACAATAATAATATGAAAATTTTAGATAGAATTAATGAACTTGCTAATAAAGAAAAAGAAATGGTATTGAGCACTTCAGAAAAACAAGAACAACATGAATTAAGACAAGAATACCTTAAAATGATTCGTGGCCAAGTTGTGAGCACATTCTCAACATTGAAAGTTGTAGATCCACTTGGCGAAGACGTAACACCAGATAAAATTTATGAATTACGCGAAGAAATGGGTACTTTAGACTTAAAACCTGAATAAAAATTTTAAAATAGATGAATAGCAAACCTAAAATAGTAAAGGGTTGGACGCTTCTGATGGAGTCGTCCAACCCTTTTTTCTTTGGATTAAGCAGGATGAATTGCTTCTACAAATGTAAAAGTTTCATCCTCATATTCAAATTTTAAAATACAACAATTGGTAATCTTTATTTGTTTTACCGCTTCTATCGGCAAACAATAATGCGCAAATAAAAATAAGATATCGCCATGACTCGCTGCTACTACATTACGATGCGTCGTCTCTTTTAATACACGATGTAATGTCTTCACAGTACGTTTTTGAACTTCTTCCATCGTTTCTCCGCCATAAGCCGCAAAGAATGAACCAAAATCAACTACGCCATTTGATGTGGCGGATTCAATAATTCCGGCTCTCCTTCAAACAATCCATAATTCCATTCTTTAATCCCTTTTAATCTTGTATAAGGTTCATTTGGAAATAAAATTTCTAACGTGTCAGAGGCACGTTCTTGTGTAGAAGAGAATAATTCATAATCTGTCAGGTTTAATTGATCGAAATACAGCTTCGCTTGTGCAGCTTGTTGTTTCCCTAGTTCTGTTAACGGTGAATCTGAAGCACCTTGAATCTGATGTTTCTTATTAAATAACGTTTGTCCGTGTCTGATTAAATACAAAGTCTTTTTCATGTTGTCTGCTCCTCATTTTAGTCATTTCATGATCAGTGTGTCTTTGTTTGTACTAAAAATGATTGATGTTCCCTTTCATCATATCGAATCTATGACATAGTGAGTGCTATACTTTTTTACGATTTTGATACATCTTTTAGTGGTTTCATCTGATTATGTAGCACTTTTGTTCATTTCGCACAAAATAGAGGTGTGAGTTTAGCACTTTATGCACTTCTAATATTCTGATTCCATGATAAGCTATAGATAAAGATTGTGAAAGTTTTCACAAAGTAATTAAAAGGAGCGATTGAATATGACAAAAGTATTAGTAGCAGGTGCGATTCCAGAGGCGGGATTAAATCAACTTAAAGAACATTTTGACGTAGATATGTACACTGGGGACAAATTAATCACTGAAGATGAATTGATTGAACGTATTAAAGATGCTGATGGCTTAATCAGTTTATTATCTACAAATGTAAGTGAAAAAGTTATTGAAGCTGCACCGAACTTAAAAATTATCGCAAACTATGGTGCGGGGTTCAACAACATTGATATTCAAGCAGCTAGAGCACGTGGTATCGATGTTACTAATACCCCGATTGCTTCAACTAACGCAACAGCTGACCTGACAATGGGGATCTTATTAGCGGTAGCACGCCGCATCCCTGAAGGCGATCAGTTATGCCGCACAAAAGGCTTCAACGGCTGGTCTCCACTCTTCTTCCGCGGACGTGAAGTCTCAGGCAAAACTATCGGTATCATCGGACTAGGTGAAATCGGTTCAGCAGTTGCTCGCCGCGCAAAAGGTTTCGATATGGATATTCTTTATTCTGGTCCATCTCGACATGAAGAGAAAGAACAAGAACTTGGTGCACGCTATGTATCACAAGATGAACTGTTAAAAGAAGCTGACTTCGTCGCAATCAACTGTTCTTATAACGAAAGCATGCGTCACATGATTGATTATAACGAAATTAAAAAAATGAAACCAACAGCGTACTTGATTAACGCATCTAGAGGTCCAATCGTATATGAAGCTGAATTAGTTAAAGCTTTACAAGATGGTTTAATCGAAGGTGCCGCATTAGACGTCTTCGAATTCGAACCAGAAATTACTGAAGAACTAAAATCTATGGATAACGTGGTCATTACACCACATATCGGAAATGCGACATTTGAAGCACGTGATATGATGGCTGAAATTGCCGCAGGTAACGTTGTCAAAGCGCTCACAGGTGACACACCGGATTATATTGTAAATAAATAGGAGTGATAATCAATGGTCGACACACACCAACGCTTTTTTAACATGAAAGATCTACCACGCTTCTCTGAGGAAGCAGCACAAAAGACAGTCTTTTATCAATCTGAACATTCAGCTGGTGCCGTTTGGTGCATGAAACCAGGTCAATCTCTACAATGTCATACCCACCAAAACGCTGATGATGTATGGATTGTGACACAAGGTGAAGGCACATTCTATACGAACGGCGGTCAGGAAAGAACTATCAAAGCGGGCGACATCATTGTATCATTACCTGGCGAAGCACACGGGATGACGAATACAGGAGACGAAGACTTTATTATGCTTGGTTTCGCAACACCTATGCCATTAGACTTTATTCCATACGAACACTAAGTAAACCAACCAAAACTACTATCTTAAAATAAACCATAACCTAACCCAACTTGAGATGAATGATATTACCACCCATAATGTCATTCATCTTTTTTATGTTCTGATACGATTTTAAATTTCCGGTCTCATAGCGTGATAAGACATGCTAAGATAGAGGCATTACAATTTTAAAGGGAGTGCTCGATTATGGATTCATTGATCAGTTTCATTTTAATTTCATTGCTGATTATCGTTATTCCTGGTCCTGATTTCTTCATCGTGGCTACGAATACAATGAAAGGCAGTACTAGAAATGGCGTAATGGCTGCATTAGGTATTTCTTCTGCACATGTCGTCTACTCTGCGATTGCTGCACTTGGTTTAATCTTTATCTTAACGAGCTCATATTATGCGTTCATCACGATTAAGTTTCTTGGTGCTGTTTATATTGCTTACTTAGGTTTGAAAACTATCTTAAACGCACGTAAGGCAAGCCATATTACTACGTCATCAACTTACCCTATCAGACACATCAGTTTGTTTAAATCGTTCAGACAAGGCTTTATGAGCACGATTTTAAACCCTAAAGCGATTCTCTTTTACATATCTATCTTGCCGCAGTTTGTGACTAAAAGCGAAGGTTCATTAAAAATTATCGCCCTATCAGCACTCTTTATCGCACTGGTCTTTATTTGGTTTTTCATATGCAGTTTCTTATTCACACATATCAAGAAACTCTTCAATCAACCTACTTTCAAAATGGTATTTGACTATGTCGTCGGTGTCATTTTAATCGGACTGGCAATCAGTATTTTAAAATTTGAACGTTAATTTACACGCAGGTTATTTAAAATGACCTGCGTTTTATGATTTGAAAAGCTTTATAAATCGTTAATCACTATAAATATTTACGATTATGTTAATATGGATGATGAACGTCAACTAATAATTTTACAAACATACTTTTACTGTCATTTATATATTTATTGAATACTTTAAGCATAATAGACACAAGTCAGGTAATACTACAAATAGAGAGATAGATTAAGAAAGAAGTGATTAAATGGCGATTACAAGAGGAATTAATCATATCGGGTTAACTGTGCCGGATATTGAAGCAGCAACACGTTTTTTCAAAGAAGCTTTAGACGGTAAGGTGGCTTACGATAGTCAAACAGAAATGGATCAACCTCGTGGCGGTAATGATGTAGAACGTTTCTTAGACCTTGAGTCAGGCGCTAAAATCATTAAAAAGCGTATGATGGTTTTCGGTAATGGCCCGAATATTGAAATGTTTGAGTTTGTCCATGCGCATCAACAAGCACCCGCTGCGCTTCAAGATATTGGGTTTACGCATCTTTCTTTTTATGTCGACGATTTTGAAGAAGCACTCGAGCGTATGGTAGAAGCAGGTGGCGAACCTGTTTCTGAACCGCATGAGAATACACGCTATGAAGATTCTGTCGGAAACGAAACTATTTACATTAAAGCACCATGGGGCAGCTTAATCGAGCTTCAAACTATCCCAAATGGTTACTATTATCCTGAAGATAGTGAAGCTGAGGTCTTTATTCCTAAAGAAGATTAAACTATGAAATTAAGATATCTGAATCGTGACACATAGAATATATCAGCTAAGCTGTTTTGATGATATTAAGTCGGTCATATCTTAAAATGGATATACTGTATATTTTAAAGAAAGGTGATTTACTTTGGGTAAATTAGATAATAAAGTCGCAATCATTACTGGAGGGTCTTCAGGTATTGGAGAAGCAGTCGCAAAACGATTCGCAGCTGAAGGCGCTAAAGTTGTGATTGTCAATCGTCATAAAGAGAAAGGCGAAAAAGTGCTCAAAGCGATTGAAGATAATGGCGGCAAAGGTCTAGCGTTAGGCGTAGATGTAACGTCTAAAGATTCGGTGGAAGAAGCGGTTAAAACAATCAAAGATCAATTCGGCACAATTGATATCTTATACAATGGTGCTGGTGTGCATGATGGTTATAAAAACGCTTTAGAAACAGACGAAGACACATTTGATTTATTAATGGGCGTCAACGTAAAAGGCCCTTACCTATTCACACACGCTGTATTACCGACATTCTTAGATAATAATAGCGGTGTCATCATCAACGTAGGTTCACAAGGTTCATCTATGGCAGGTGTCGGCGGCAGTACGTATGTCACTACAAAACATGCGATTGCTGGTTTCACTAAACAACTTGCCTATGACTTTGGCTCTAAAGGTATCCGCGCCAACCTCTTATCACCAGGATTTATTGAGACACCTATGACAGAGGGTGTTGATGAACAACGTACAAAAGACATTCCAGCTCAACGTGCAGGTAAACCAGAAGACCTCGCATCAGCTGCAGTCTTCCTTGCTTCTGATGAAGCAGCTTATGTCCAAGGCGCTGAACTTAATGTAGATGGCGGTTGGACTGTAGGAAGATAAAATAATGAATTAAGAAAATAAGCTTTAAAAGCACTGTATAACTGATTTAATCAGCCTTATACAGTGCTTTCTTACTATATAAGCAAAAAATATACAAGTATATTATTGTTTATTTTTATTTATTTGTACCACTAAGAAAGTTGTTTCATCTAATTAATATGGTAACATTAAATAAGAAAATGATTTTTAAAATGGAGGAGATTAACTTTGAGCAGAGTTCGTGTAAGGAACTTGACCAAAGTCTTTGGCAGAAATAGCCAAAAGGCACTTAAAATGGTTAAAAACGGAGATTCCAAGCAAGAAATTTTAGAAAAAACAGGTGCCACTGTTGGTGTTTACGATGCAAGCTTTGATGTAGAGGACGGAGAAATATTTGTGATTATGGGACTCTCCGGTAGTGGTAAGTCTACATTAGTCCGCTTGATTAATCGTTTGATTGAACCTACTTCAGGAAGCGTGTACATAAATGAAGATGATGTATCAAAAATGTCTAAAAATGAATTACGCGAGGTGCGTCGGACTAAAGTCAATATGGTTTTCCAAAACTTCGGCTTATTTCCTAAACGTACTGTATTAGAAAATGCAGAATATGGATTAGAAATACGGGGTGTAGAAAAAGAAAAACGCCGTAAACAAGCAGAAAAAGCTCTAGAAGATACTGGATTACTTTCATTTAAGGATCAATATCCTAATCAGCTTTCTGGCGGAATGCAGCAACGTGTAGGTCTAGCACGTGCACTCGCAAATGATTCTGAAATATTATTGATGGATGAAGCTTTCTCAGCACTTGACCCTCTTATCCGTCGAGATATGCAAAATGATTTACTCGAACTACAGCGAAAAGTAAAGAAAATTATTATCTTTATCACCCATGATTTGAATGAAGCTTTACGTATTGGTGACCGTATTGCTTTAATGCGTGATGGAAAAATTATGCAAATTGGTACTGGTGAAGAAATTTTAACGAATCCAGCCAATGACTTCGTCAAAGAATTTACGGAAGATGTTGACCGTTCTAAAGTACTGACTGCAGAAAATATTATGGAACCACCACTTACGATTAATGTCGAAACAGAAGGCCCTAACGTAGCCTTACAACGTATGCGTCAAGAAGAAGTCAGCATGCTGCTAGCCATTGATCGTAACCGTAAACTAAAAGGTAGTATCTCTGCTGAAAGTGCATTAGAAGCCAGAGAGAAAGGTCTATCTTTAAAGGATGTTACGAATGATAACGTTCAAAAAATTAATAAAGACATGTTCGTTAGCGATATTTTCAATATTATTTATAACTCCCCTGCACCGCTTGCAGTAGTAAGTAAAGAGAATGAACGTGTGATTGGTGTCGTTGTCAGAGGTAGTGTTATTGGGGCAATGAGCACTAAAAATATCACTGTGGGAACAGATACTTCTTCTGATTCTGAGAAAGAAGAGGTGAATGCAGATGCTTAACTTTTCAATGAAACAATTACCTTTTGCAGAATGGATTGACGCTATCGTAGATTGGCTGACTGATCATCTGTCAGGTTTATTTACAGTATTAAGGATTGCTGGAGAAGCAGTGATGAACTTCATGACTATGATTCTAACAGCTATTCCTCCTTTTGTTATGATGGCTATCTTAGTCATCGCAGCTTTCTTTGTATTCAAACGTAAGTGGGGCTTTGCCGCATTCACTTTAGTCGGCTTACTGTTTATTTATAACCAAGATATGTGGACCGATTTAATGAATACAATCACTTTGGTCATTATTTCCAGTTTAGTCGCTGTTATTATCGGAGTACCTTTAGGTATCCTGATGTCTAAAAGTGATACAGTAGAAAAAATTATCAAACCTATATTAGACCTTATGCAGACAATGCCTGGGTTTGTATACCTCATCCCTGCTGTCGCATTCTTTGGTATCGGTATGGTACCAGGGGTTTTCGCATCTGTTATCTTCGCATTGCCACCAACAGTCAGAATGACGAACTTAGGGATTCGTTCTATCTCTACAGAGTTAGTAGAAACATCTAATTCATTCGGTTCTACTGCATGGCAAAGATTATTTAAACTTGATTTACCTATGGCAAAAGAAAACATATTCGCAGGTATTAACCAAACGATTATGTTAACACTTTCTATGGTAGTTATTGCTTCTATGATTGGGACACCTGGACTTGGGCAAGGTGTTTTAGCTGCTGTACAACGTTCAGAAGTCGGTAACGGTTTTGTGTTCGGTATTGGAATTGTAGTCCTTGCTATTATTATCGACCGCTTCACTCAAGCTTTAAACCGTCCTAAAAGCACTAGAATGAGTAAAAAGAAAAAATGGATTATCACAGGCATTATTGCACTTATTGCTTTAATTGTTATTTTGCTTTCTGTTTTCTTCTCACCAACTAAATCTTCAAACAAAGGTACAATCACGTTAGCTTATGCGCAACAAGATGATCAAATTGTTTCAACAAACGTGATGAAACAAGTGCTAGAAGAAGAAGGTTACACAGTTAATACAACATCTTTAGATATCCCTGTGGTTTGGGAAGCTGTAGCTAAAGGAGAAGCGGATGCTATGACTGGACCATGGCTTCCTGTCACACATGAAGCACAATATAAAGAATTCAAAGACGATTTAGATGACTTAGGGCCACATATTGACGGTAAAGCTAAGCTTGGACTTGTCGTTCCTTCATACATGGATGTAGACTCTATAGAAGATTTAGACAATCAAGCTAAGAAAAAAATAACAGGTATAGAACCAGGTGCCGGGATTGTTAAGGCCACAGACAAAACAATCAAATCATACCCTAACTTAAAAGGTTGGGAACAAGTCATCTCTTCTACAGGTGCAATGAACGCACAATTAAAACGAGCTGTTCAAAATAAAGATGAAATCGTGATTACAGGTTGGAGTCCATACTGGATTTTCCAACGTTACGACTTAAAATATCTAGATGATCCAAAAGGAACTATGGGTAGAGCTGAAAGCATCCATACGATGACACGTAAAGGATTAAAAAAAGATATGCCAGAAGCCTATAAAATCCTAGACAATTTCAAATGGGATGTAAAAGATATGGAATCTATTATGTTAGAAATTGAAGATGGTAAAGATCCAGAAAAAGCAACAAGCGAATGGATTGAAAACAATCGAGATAAAGTAGACAAATGGAAAGAGAAATAAGATTGTATAGTCATAAACTTTAGGCTCTATAATAAATTCGGTTGATGAGATAA
>NZ_KV837167.1:0-210 GCF_001838465.1 Staphylococcus sp. HMSC061G12 | reverse complement strand
AAAAAGTGCTTATAGGAGCAAGATTATGGAATTAGAAGTTTTACGAAAAGATATGATTGTTAGTCAGAGAAAAGGGCAACCTTTTATTGTTGCGTCCACCATCATCTGGGTTTCAATAACTTTGGTAACTATGATGAAGGTATCGCTACCTGTCCAAAATCTTTTGATTTTTTTATTGTTCATGTCCATTGTTGCCACTCTCTTGGTTTG
>NZ_KV837166.1:0-372 GCF_001838465.1 Staphylococcus sp. HMSC061G12 | reverse complement strand
GTCGGCGGTTCGAACCCGTCATTCTCCACCATTTTGAATTATATATTTGTCGGAGGGGTAGCGAAGTGGCTAAACGCGGCGGACTGTAAATCCGCTCCTTCGGGTTCGGCAGTTCGAATCTGCCCCCCTCCACCATCTAATGGGCTATAGCCAAGCGGTAAGGCAACGGACTTTGACTCCGTCACTCACTGGTTCGAATCCAGTTAGCCCAGCCATTAGAGCCATTAGCTCAGTTGGTAGAGCATCTGACTTTTAATCAGAGGGTCAGAGGTTCGAATCCTCTATGGCTCACTCTTGCACCCTTGTGATAAGGGTGCTTTTTTTATTGCATTTTTTCCTGGCTCTATAATAAATTCGGTTGATGAGATAACC
>NZ_KV837165.1:0-631 GCF_001838465.1 Staphylococcus sp. HMSC061G12 | reverse complement strand
TGTTACCTCCGGTGCTGGTTCTGTTGGTGTTTCTACCTCCGGCTCGGCTGGCACTTCAACCAACACAATTTCACTTTCAACTGTATCAGATTGATTTTCCGCTAAATCTTTAGCATATACTTTCACAGTTTCATTACCTATAAGAGATTGTCCATCTAGTAATTCAACATTCCAATTACCTTCTGCATCTGCTTTAGTTTCTAAAATCTTACCATTAGCTAATACTACAAACACTTTTGAATTAGGCTCTGCCGAACCACCTATAGCTTGATCAGTAGATTTAATTTCATTCACAACAGGTGCTTTCGGCGCCACAGTATCTTTGACAGTTTGTGTTGCTTCTGGTGACTTGTTGTTCGCTACGTCTGATGTTACTGCTTTAATAACTTCATTATGTGCTAATGGAGTTTCTAGTGTAGTTGTCCAAACACCTTTATCGTCCGTCTTAACTTCTTCAGTTTTGCCGTTCGGTAATGTTAAAGTTACCGTGCTCAATGGTTCGCTTGTTCCGCTTACTACTTTAGCTCCCGCTTCGATTGCTTTAATTTCTGGAGCAACTGGAGCTACAGTATCTTTTACCGTTTGTGTCGCTTCTGTTGACTTGTTGTTCGCCACATCTGACGCCACTGCT
>NZ_KV837164.1:0-88835 GCF_001838465.1 Staphylococcus sp. HMSC061G12 | reverse complement strand
GTGGTCAATTAATGATTACTCTCCTACTCGATTTATGACGATAAATCTTTCAATTCAAGGCATCTTCTACATGAAAAATAGTAAATAGTTCATTCAATCGAAGGATAAATATTGGAGTTGACGTGTTGATATCGGTATAATGGGGTAAAGAAAAAGTACTAACAAAATCTCAGGAGGTTGTTTATTAATATGGTACAAATTACATTCGGCGGAGATCCCGTTTCATTAGTAGGTAATGCAGTAGAAGAAGGGCAAGAAGCACCAGACTTCACAGTAGTAAACAATGATTTAGAAGAAGTTACACTTGCAGATTACGAAGGCAAGAAAAAACTAATCAGTGCAGTACCATCTATTGATACAGGGGTTTGTGATAAACAAACACGTAAATTCAACGAAGAAGCAGCATCAGAAGAAGGTGGCGTAGTGCTTACTATTTCTGAAGACTTACCGTTCGCTCAAAAAAGATGGTGTGCAGCAAGCGGTTTAGACAATGTTATTTTATTAAGTGACTACCAAAAACATTCATTTGGTAAAAACTTTGGCGTATTAATGGACGACTTACAATTATTAGCGCGTTCAGTATTCGTATTAGATAAAAATAACAAAGTTGTTTATAAAGAAATCGTGAATGAAGGAACAGACTTCCCTGATTTCGAATCTGCATTAAAAGCATATAGAGAATTAGACTAAAGTAAAGCAAGTATTTAAAGTAATTTTAAGTTAATAAATTTAGACCAGACTGCTCATAATTAGTGTAAGGATTTTAGATTCATTGATTATGAGCAGTCTTTTTAGGAAGGATTTTAAAATGGCTGAAGAACAAACAATTATGGAACGTTTGTTTCATGAATTAGATACTAAAACAAAAGAACTCAATAAAGAAAATGGTCAAAGTTTTATTGAGAACTTAGGGCTTGCGATGGAACAGATTTATCGTAATGACCGTGACTTATTAGAACAAGCAACACTAGCAGACCGACGTAAAGCTTTCCAATTTGCATATTTAAGCTTGTTGCAAGAACAAGATATTCAGGCAAATCACCAAATTACTCCTGACTCGATCGGCTTGATTCTTGGATTCTTAGTACAACAGTTTACACAAGATAAAAAAGAACTGAACATTGTTGATTTAACCAGCGGCAGTGGTCATTTAAGTGCAACTGTGCATGAAGTGTTAACAGAACAGACATTAATGCATCATCTTGTTGAAGTGGATCCAGTGTTATCTCGTGTCAGTGTACATCTAGCGAATTTCTTGGAAATTCCTTTTGATGTTTACCCACAAGATGCGATATTGCCTTTACCGTTTGAAGAAGCGGATGTCGTGATTGGAGATTTGCCTGTAGGTTATTATCCAGTAGATGATCGCAGTCATGAAATGAAATTGGGATTTGAAGAAGGACATAGTTATGCGCATTTCTTATTAATTGAACAAGCAATTGAAGCGTTAAGAGGTGCAGGTTTTGCATTTTTAATTGTGCCTAGCAATATTTTTGAAGGTGAACATGTAAAACAGCTCGAAAAATTCATTGCAACAGATACAGAAATGCAAGCATTCTTGAACTTACCGAAAACTTTGTTCAAAACTGAGCAATCTCGCAAATCAATCCTGATTTTACAGAAAAAAGAACGCGAGGTAACGCATGCTGTTGAAGTGTTGTTGGCCAATATACCAGATTTTAAATCTCCGCAACAGTTTCAAGGATTTTTAAAAGAATTGTCAGAATGGCTGCAACAAAATCATCACAAAAAATAAACTGTAATAATCTTGAAATTGAACTGTATTAATGGTTAAATAGATATGGTAAAAGAAAATGTAAATATTGGAGGCATAGTTTTATGTCAAAATTAGTGTTAGCAATTAACGCAGGTAGTTCATCACTGAAATTCCAACTTATAGAAATGCCTGAAGAAAAATTAATAAGTAAAGGTTTAATTGAGCGTATCGGCCTTAAAGGCTCAAAAATCACAGTAGAATTTAATGGTCAAAAGTATACTGATGAAAAAGAAATCAGCGACCACGTAAAAGCTGTTGATTTAATGTTGGATAGCTTAATTAACCACGGTATTATTCGTGACATCAATGACATTGATGGTACAGGACACCGTGTTGTTCATGGTGGGGAATTATTCCCTGAATCTGCGTTAGTTACAGACGAGGTAGAGAAACAAATTGAATCATTGACAGAATTAGCACCACTTCACAATCCAGCAAACTTAATGGGTATTCGTGCATTCCGAAAATTATTGCCGAATATTCCTCATGTTGCAGTGTTTGATACATCATTCCATCAAACAATGCCAGAACAAGCATATTTATACAGCTTGCCATTCCATTACTATAAAGACTATGGCATCCGTAAATATGGTTTCCACGGTACAAGCCATAAATATGTATCACAACGTGCTGCTGAAATTTTAAATCGTCCAATTGAAGAATTACGTATTATTTCTTGTCACATCGGTAACGGTGCTTCTATTGCGGCAATCGATGGCGGCGAATCAGTAGATACTTCAATGGGCTTCACACCATTAGCAGGTGTTACAATGGGTACACGCTCTGGTGATATTGACCCAGCATTAATTCCATATATCATGGAAAAAACAGGTAAAAACGCTGAAGAAGTGTTAGATATCCTAAATAAAGAATCAGGTTTATTAGGTATCTCAGGTACTTCAAGTGACTTACGCGACTTAGAACAAGATGCAGATGAAGGTAAAACACGTGCACAATTAGCACTAGATGTATTTGCTTCACGTATCCACAAATATATTGGTTCTTATACAGCGAAAATGCACGGTGTAGATGTTATTGTCTTCACTGCAGGTGTCGGAGAAAACTCTGACGAAGTGCGTGGCCGTGTATTAGAAGGTTTAGAATTCATGGGTGTTTATTGGGATCCTAAGAAAAACGAACAAATTCATGGTTCAGAAGGATTTATCAACTACCCACATTCACCAGTTAAAGTATTAGTTATTCCAACAAACGAAGAAGTTATGATTGCACGTGATGCAGTTAAATTCGGTAGTTTATAATTGATAAAATTCATCCAGTTAATAGGGGAAATAACCTTATTAACTGGATTTTTTATGCGTAATGATAATTTTTAAAGTAATAAAAAAACCGATCAGTTATTAACTGACCGGTCAAACACTCATAGTAAAAGCAAATTAATTATCTTGCTTGATATTGTTTACGTAATTCTTCAGTTGCTACTTGAGGTTCGAAATCTTCAGGCATTTCTTCTGTACGAACTACTAGAACATCACAAGGTGAATGACGAACAATAGCTTCTGAAACAGATCCTACGATAAAGCGTTCTACCGCATTCAAACCAGAAGTACCGCAAATAACTAAGTCTGCTTTGACTTCTTGTGCGATTTTTTTAGGAATGATTGCTTTAGGTGAACCAAATTCAAGGAGTGTTTCAACGTCTTCCACGCCTTCTTTTTGGGCAAAATCTTTATAACCTCTAAGTAATTCTTCAGCGAATTGTTTAGATTTTTCAGTGAACTGAACATCATAAACTTCGTATGAAGTATATGTTCTAGAGTCAATAACATTAGTGATGATAAGTTTAGCGTTGTTACGTTTCGCTACTTCCACCGCTTTATTGAATGCCCATTCAGCTTCTTGTGATCCATCTACTGCGATTAAAATATTTTTATAAGTTAACATCGTACATGACCTCCTTCTTCTATTCACTTATATTTTACCACATTGACAGAATATTAGAAATAAAAGTAGCGATTGAATTTTTATAATTGATTGAATTTTATGAATATCTTATCTTTCATGATAACTTAATCTTATCATCCTTTTCCAACCGTAATGATTGCGCTTTCAGCATATAAGCGTTAGGATAAGGATGGGAGGTGTACGGAATGAAAATAGGTATTCCAAAAGAGATAAAAAATAATGAAAACAGAGTAGGTTTATCACCAAGCGGTGTTCATGCTTTAGTTGAAGCAGGGCACACAGTTAAAGTAGAGAGCAGCGCAGGTGAAGGTTCATTCTTTACAGATGAGGATTATAAAGACGCAGGTGCAACAATTGTTGATGGACCTGGCGAAGCTTGGGATGTTGAAATGGTTATCAAGGTTAAAGAACCAATTGAACCAGAATACAAATATTTCAAGAAAGATTTAATCTTATTCACTTATCTACACTTAGCAAACGACGAAACATTAACAAAAGAACTTGTTGATAATGAAGTCGTTGCGATTGCATACGAAACGGTGCAATTACCAGATAGATCATTACCATTATTAACGCCAATGAGTGAAGTAGCAGGTAGAATGGCGACACAAATCGGTGCGCAATTCTTGCAAAAATTCTATGGCGGTATGGGCGTATTGCTAGGAGGAATTCCTGGTGTACCTAAAGGTAAAGTCACAATTATCGGTGGCGGCCAAGCAGGTACAAACGCAGCGAAAATCGCTTTAGGCTTAGGTGCCGACGTAACAATCTTAGACGTTAATCCAAAACGTTTACAAGAACTTGATGATTTATTCGGCGGACGTGTGCATACAGTTATGTCTAACCCGCTTAATATCGAACAAAATGTTACGCAAAGTGATTTAGTTGTCGGTGCGGTATTAATTCCAGGCGCTAAAGCACCAAAACTTGTAACTGAACAAATGGTTAAAGACATGAAAGACGGTGCTGTATTGGTAGATATCGCTATCGACCAAGGTGGTATCTTCGAAACATCTGACCACGTTACAACGCATGATGATCCAACTTATGTTAAACATGGTGTGGTTCACTATGCAGTAGCAAATATGCCAGGTGCGGTACCACGTACTTCTACAATTGGTTTAAACAATGCGACATTACCTTATGCGCTACAAATCGCAAACAAAGGTTATTTACAAGCATTGAAAGATAACCAACCATTATCTTTAGGATTGAATGTGTACGACGGTAAAGTTACAAATGAAGGTGTAGCTAACACGTTTGATCTTCCGTATACACCAGTAGATCAAGCATTAAATTAATTATTAATTTAATGGGATGTAAGGAGCGTATAAAGCTCTGAAAACATCAAAAATGACGCCATCTCATTGCTGTTTGGGGTATGAACAGCGATGGGGTGGCGTCTTTCTATACATAGAAATTTTTCAGCTCATAAAAAAGGTGGAGTATTCGTACTCCACCTTAAATCAATACTCTCTCATTATTTATCATAATGTGTTAAGACTTCATTTCCATCTTCAGTGACTAAGATGTCGTCTTCGATACGGACTCCCACTTCACCAGGAACATAAACACCAGGTTCAACTGTGACAACCATACCTGGAACAAATTGATTTGTGTTGAATCCAGCAACATCTTGATATTCATGTTCTTCTAAGCCTAAACCGTGACCAAGACGGTGTACGAAGTATTCACCATAACCAGCATCAGCAATAATACCGCGTGCTTTTCTGTCTACGTCACCAATAACTACGCCCGGTTTAATCATGTCAATTGCAGCTTTTTCAGCTTCTAATACAACATTATAAACAGATTGTGCTTTTTCGCTTGGGTTACCGAAAGCTACTGTTCGTGTCATATCTGAGCAATAGTTTTCATAAATAACACCTAAGTCGAATAAGACATATTCATCTTTTTGAAGTTGGCGATCACCAGGAATACCATGTGGTGAAGCAGCATGGTCACCAAATAAGACCATTGTATCGAAACTCATTGCACTGACACCGTATTTTGTTTGAATTTCATACTCAATATGACGTACCACTTGTTTTTCTGTTACGCCTTCTTCTAAGAAATCTACTCCGATTTCAATACATTTATCAGCAAGTCTTGCAGCTTCTTTGATTTTGTCAATTTCCTCAGGAGTTTTGACATTACGTAAATCTTTGATTGTTTGGTCAATTGAACCGAATGTTTCAACACCAAATCCTTCAATTAATTCTTTTTGACGTTTTAATGTCAGATGATCTTCTTCCACAAGAATTTTATCAAAGTTGTAATCTACAAGCTTAAATGGATCTTCACCATCAGCATTACCGACAACTTTACCAGTGAACGGAGAGGCTTTAACCTCTTCTACTTCTAATTTAGGGACAAATAAAACTTCTTCACCCTCAGCAGTAATTAGCAAGGCTAATAAACGTTCGTGGGGATCGCTTAAGTAGCCAGAAAAGTAGAATACGTTAAGCGGTGTCGTAATCCAAGCAGCCCCTGCATCTTGATTACGTATTTCATTAACAATTTCTTCTGTTTTCAAAATTCTTCAACCTCCATTCGTATGATTAACTTTATTTTAAGTCAAAGCGGTTCAGAATTCAAAAGGCAATGGTGTCATTTAGACTAAAGTGGGGTAAATGTTATACTAGAGTTAAGATTGAAGCATAAGGGGGCTTTTTAAAATGGAATTATCATTTCATGGACAATCAACAATCTATTTTGAAGCAAACGGCAAGAAAGTCATCGTAGATCCATTTATTACTGGTAATGATTTATCAGATTTAAATGCAGAAGATTTAGAGGTAGATTATATTATTTTAACGCATGGTCACGCAGACCACTTCGGTGATACTGTGAAAATTGCGCAAAAAAATAATGCGACAGTTGTCGGCCTTGCGGAAGTTGCAGATTATTTATCAACTGCACAAGGTGTAGAAAATGTACACCCAATGAATATCGGAGGTAAATGGGAATTTGACTTTGGAACAGTTAAGTATGTACAAGCGTTCCATAGTTCAAGTATCACAAATGAAAACGGCATTCCAGTTTATTTAGGTTCTTCAACTGGTTTGATTTTAGAAATTGAAGGCAAAACGATTTATCACTGTGGTGACACTGGCTTATTCAGTGATATGAAATTAATCGCAGATCGTCATCCAGTAGATGTATGCTTCGTACCAATCGGTGATAATTTCACAATGGGTATTGAAGATGCCAGCTACGCGATCAACGAGTTTATCAAACCGAAAATCACTGTACCTGTGCATTACAACACATTCCCATATATTGAACAAGACCCTGAAGAATTCAAGAAATTGGTTAAAGAAGGCGAAGTACAAATCTTAAAACCAGGTGAAGCTGTAGAATTCTAATAACACAGATAATAAAAATGCTTGTACAACTCAATGTACAAGCATTTTTCATTATTTTACAATCAATACTGGGATATGAGCACGTTTTGCGACTTTATGGCTGACGCTGCCTAGCACAAATTTCTTTTGCTCTTGTGCTTTACGGTTACTTACTACTAAAATGTCATAATCACCACTGTTCGCAAACTTAACAAGTTCTTCTTTTGGATTACCGCGTACAATGATTTCATCGTATTCGATACCGTATTCATCAAGAATATCACGTGTTGGTTGTAATTCTTGACTACGCGCTTTTGTTAAATCGTTTAAATGTGTGCCGCCCTTAATAGATGCTTGTGCATCTTGTTCAGTGATCGCATTTAATAATGTGACAATTGTGCCTTCACCAGACAATTTTCTGATATTAGCTAATGCTTTTTTGTTTTCTAAATCAGTATCAACGCCGAGTAAAATATTTTTATACATTCTCAATCCCTCCTTAATACATATTCTAATAAAAATGTGTCAACTTTTCCAATTAAATTTATTGTCAACTTAACAAACCGTATTTAAATTACAAAATGTCAACTATTGAGTTAGGTACTCCACCTATAACATGTTAAAATTCAAGAGAGATTAACTTCGATTTTTAGACTGAATCAAGTTATAATTAATAAGAAGAGTAAGCAGAGAATGAGGGAAGTAAGTAATGACAAAACATGAACAGATTCTTGCACACATTGAATCACTCGCTGTGGGTCAGAAAATATCTGTCCGTAAAATAGCAAAAGATTTAGAGGTATCTGAAGGAACAGCTTACCGTGCAATTAAAGATGCTGAACAACTTGGACTCGTCGCTACCATAGATCGAGTCGGAACTGTGAGAATAGAAAAGAAAACTAGAGAAGAAATCGAACATTTAACGTTTGGTGAAATTGTTAAAATTATTGATGGTCAGGTACTTGCAGGTCGTAACGGTCTTCATAACACGCTGACTAAGTTTGCTATTGGTGCCATGAAATTAGAAAATGTGGTTAAATATCTGACTAAAAATACTTTGTTGATTGTCGGTAATAGAACGGATGTACAATTAGAAGCATTGAGACATGGCAGTGCAGTGTTGATTACAGGTGGTTTTAGTACAACACCTGAAATTAAACGTTATGCAGATCAACATGATTTGCCTATCTTATCGTCTAATTACGATTCATATTTAGTTGCGAATATGATTAACCGTGCGATGTATAATCAGATCATTCGTAAAGAAATTTTAATTGTTGAAGATATTGTTAAACCTGTCACTGAAGAGACTGTATTGAAAGAAACAATGAAAGTTGCAGATGTCAAAAGTCGTTCTCAAGAGACAGGACATTCAAGATTTCCAGTTGTCGATGATGACTTTAAATTGGTCGGGATTGTGACAAGTAAAGATATTATTGCAAAAGATTCAGAAGAATATCTTTATAAAGTAATGACAAAACCGGTGTTAAATGTGCAAGTGTCTACAACTGTTGCGACATGTGCGCACATGATGATATGGGAAGGTATTGAATTGCTGCCGGTCACGACAATCAATAAGAAATTACTTGGCGTAGTATCACGTGAAGATGTTCTGCGTGCTATGCAATTATTAGGACGTCAACCGCAAGTAGGGGAAACTATCAATGATCAAGTCGGCAAGTACATTTCAATTAATAAAGATAAAATTACTGTAGATGTTGCACCCCAACTGACAAGCCAATACGGGACGTTAAGTAAAGGTGCTTTTGTCGCAATTATTGAAGAAACGATTCGCTATAAAATGCGTCAAATAAAAAAACAAGAAGTTATGATTGAAAGTTTAAGTATTATTTATATGAAGACAGTTTCTATTGAAACAGAACTTGAAATTAATTATGACATGTTAGATGTTGGGAGACACTTTGCTAAAATTGAGGTCAGCATGCGTGAAGGACAACAAGATGTAGCTAAAGCATTGATTATTTGTCAAATGCTAGAAAGCTGATGTACTGCATCAACAGATAATGAAGGAGTAATGATATGAATACATTTAATGAAATTATGAACCGAATTGAACAAGAAGATACAATTATTATCCATAGACATGTGCGACCCGATCCAGATGCCTATGGTTCTCAATTAGGTTTAAAATCTTATTTACAATTAAAATTTCCAGATAAAAATATCTATGCTGTAGGTGAAAGTGAGCCTTCTTTAGATTTTATGGGAACATTTGATGCAGTAAGTGATGATACTTACAAAGAAGCATTAGTCATCGTATGTGATACAGCTAATGCGCCTCGTATTGATGATCAACGTTTTGCTAATGGTAAAGGTTTAATCAAAATTGATCACCATCCTGCATTAGATCAATATGGCGAGTTAAATTATGTGAACACTGAAGCTTCATCAACAAGTGAAATCATCTTTGATATCATTGCGCATTTTAATGATACATCCATCATTGATGCAGAAACAGCACGCTTACTGTATTTAGGTATCGTTGGTGATACAGGTCGTTTCTTATTCAGCAATACAAGTGCGCATACAATGGAAGTTGGGGCACAACTTTTAAAATATCCATTTGACCACACTGCAGAATTGAATAAAATGGCTGAAAAAGACCCTAAACTTATGCCATTCCAAGGCTATGTGCTACAAAACTTTGAAATGAATGACAACGGCTTTGCGAAAGTTCAAATTACACAAGATGTTTTAAAACAATTTGATATTAAACCGAACGAAGCTTCTCAATTTGTAAATACAATTGCTGATTTACGCGGTTTAAAAATTTGGGTTTTTGCAGTTGATGAAGGCGAAGATATTCGTTGTCGTCTGCGTTCTAAAAAAGTTGTTATCAATGACGTCGCACAACAATTTGGAGGTGGCGGACACCCGAATGCATCTGGTGTTACAGTTTATAGTTGGGAAGAATTTGATCGTTTAGCAGAAGCCTTAAATCAAAAATTAATAGACTAACTGCACAATATTAAAAAGGGAGGGACAAAATTATGAAGGCACATCTAAATATCCACACTGCGTATGATTTGCTAGAATCTAGTCTACGTGTTTCTGACATTGTTGAAAAAGCAGTCGCAGAAGGCTATCAATCGTTGGCACTGACTGATAGAAATGTCTTGTATGCTGTCCCTCAATTTTATGATGCATGCAGACAAGCAGACATCAAACCCATTATCGGTATGACTGTATATTTAAGTGATGGCTTAACAGAGTTAGAAACAGTATTATTAGCTAAAAATAATCAAGGATTAAAATCGTTATATCAACTTTCTTCAGCAATTAAAATACAAGATAAACGTACGCTTTCTACAGAATGGCTAAAACATTATCAAAATGATTTAGTCATTATTTTTAAGCGTATCAATGCTGAACAAATGAATTTAGCGGAAATGTTTAGTGAACACACAGATGTATTCACGGATCATTTAAGCAGCGGTGCAGCAGAACAATTAGATTTAAATCAAGTGTGGATGCAAGAAGCAAAATATCTTGATGAAGCAGATGCTGAAACTGTCAGTGCATTGCAAGCAATTAAAAACAATAAAGCGTTAGACTTAGTAAATACAGGCAGCGAACAGCATGCCCATTTATATAACCAAGCTGATATAGATAGCTTGAGTTTATCTCATGACATTATTGATAATACAAATGACCTTGCTGATCAATGTAATATTACGATTGAATATCATCAATCGCTGTTACCACAGTATGATACACCTGAAGGCACTTCATCTAAAGAATACTTATACCAATTATTAGATAATGCTATTAAACGTATGAACTTAGATACTCCTCAGTATAGAAAACGTTTAGATTATGAGTTCGATGTCATTACGAAAATGGGGTACGAAGATTATTTCCTAATTGTAAGCGATCTGATTCATTACGCGAAAACACAAGATGTCATGGTCGGTCCAGGTCGTGGTTCATCTGCAGGTTCTCTAATCAGTTACTTGTTGAATATCACAACGATTGACCCATTAAAATATAACTTATTATTTGAGCGATTTTTAAATCCCGAACGTGTCACAATGCCAGATATTGATATCGACTTTGAAGATACAAAACGTGAACGTGTGATTGAATATGTACAACAAAAATATGGAGATTACCATGTTTCAGGTATTGTGACATTCGGACATTTACAAGCAAAAGCAGTCGCAAGAGATGTAGGACGTATTATGGGGTTTGAAGAAAAAACACTCAGTGAAATTTCACATTTAATTCCGTCTAAATTAGGTATAACTTTAAATGAAGCTTATGACACACAAGCATTTAAAGACTTTGTGCATCGCAATCATAGGCATGAAATGTGGTTCAAACTCAGTAGGAAATTAGAAGGATTGCCGAGACATACATCAACGCATGCGGCAGGTATTATTATTAACGAACGCCCATTATATCAATATGTACCATTATTAATGGGAGATACGGGTCTATTAACACAGTGGACAATGACTGAAGACGAACGACTTGGTTTGTTGAAAATCGACTTTTTAGGTCTGAGAAATTTATCCATCATTCACCAAATCATCAATCAAGTAAAGAAAGATTTAAATATCGATATTGATATAGAATCTATTCCTTTTGATGATGAGAAAGTATTTAAAATGTTGTCATTAGGGGAAACAACCGGATTATTCCAATTAGAATCAGACGGTGTCAGAGATGCGTTAAGACGTTTACAGCCGCAACATTTTGAGGACATTGTCGCAATGACTTCTTTATATCGCCCAGGTCCAATGGAAGAAATACCGACATATATTGCTAGACGTCATGACCCATCTAAAGTGGCCTATCTTCATCCTGATTTAGAACCGATATTAAAATCCACATACGGTGTTATTATTTATCAAGAACAAATCATGCAGATTGCAAGTAAGTTCGCAGGGTTCAGTTATGGAGAAGCGGATATTTTACGTCGAGCAATGAGTAAAAAGAATCGTGCTGTGTTGGAAAATGAACGTCAACACTTTGTAGAAGGTGCCAGTCGAAATGGCTACTCAGAACAATTAAGTAAACAAATCTTTGATTTAATTCTTAAATTCGCAGATTATGGTTTCCCACGTGCTCATGCGGTGAGTTATTCTAAAGTCGCCTATACGATGGCGTATTTAAAAGTACATTATACTAATTATTTTTATGCCAATATTTTAACGAATGTGATTGGCAGTGAGAAAAAGACTGAACAGATGATTGCTGAAGCTAAAACGATGAACTTAAAGATTTTACCTCCAGACATCAACGAAAGTCATTGGTATTATAAAGCAGCTGAACAAGGTATTTATTTATCTTTAGGTACCATCAAAGGTGTCGGTTATCAAAGTGTTAAAGCCATTGTAGATGAGCGTTATCAAAATGGTCGATATAAAGATTTCTTTGATTTTACACGCCGTTTATCTGGGCGTGTTAAAACACGTAAGTTATTAGAAGCGCTCATATTAGTGGGAGCATTTGATCAATTCGGTGAAACACGTGCAACCTTATTAGGAACATTAGATGAGGTTTTAGATTCATCAAGTCAAGTCGAACAAGATGCTTTGATTTTTGACTTTGTGACACCGAAATTAGAGTACCAACAAAAAGAAGAGTTGCCTGATTTAGCATTAAGTAACTTTGAAAAAGAATACTTAGGATTTTATATTACAAAACATCCAATGGAAAAATTGTTTGATTCAAAACAGTTTTTAGGCATTTATAAATTAAACAATGCGAACAATCATCAACCTGTACTTGTACAAATGGACACACTGAGACGTATTCGTACAAAAAAAGGGCAACCGATGGCTTTTGCGACTTTAAATGATGGTGAGCACACGTTAGATGGTGTTATTTTCCCTGATACTTTTCAACGTTATGAAACACTTCTATTAGAAGAAAAACCGTTTATTGTAAAAGGGAAATTCGAAAATAGAAATCAAAAGCATCAATTAATTATTAATGAAATACAAGATTTAGATGCATATGAAAAAACGATGTTTGAAAAAGCAACACGTATTATACTCAGAAAAATTAATGTTGATGATTTAGAGTTTGATACTGAAACATCTGAAACACATCAACAACTTCCAATATATTTTTATGATGAACAGTCAAACCAAATGCGGCAAGTTGGAAGAATTGAACGTGATGTTGACACGATTGAAAGATTGGTTGAACAAATTGATCCTGAAAATATTCGCTTAATGTAATAGAAGTCTGTGACAATGGATTGCATTAGTTACAGACTTTTAAAACTTTTAAGCAATTCATTGACAAAATTAAGGAAATTAATAATTTAACCCATGAGAATCAGTGAAACAGTGACATCTGTGTTATAATCAGTACATAAAATTCAGAGTAGTACTAAAACCAAAAGTTTATTGTAAATTTTCGGTAAAAATAATAAAACAACTCAGTAATAGATTGAACATAATATGCGTGAATTTATTTCGATATTAAGATACAGAACAAAGGAGCGATTGGTTTGTCATTAAGAGACGATGCTTTAGAAATGCATAAAAGAAATCAAGGTAAATTTGATGTTACACCCAAAGTAAAAGTTACAAATAAAGAAGAATTAAGTTTAGCTTATTCTCCTGGTGTTGCAGAACCATGTAAAGAGATTTATGAGGATCCTCGTAAAGTCTATGATTATACATCTAAAGGCAATACTGTAGCTGTAGTAACAGATGGCACTGCAGTATTAGGATTAGGTAATATTGGTCCTGAAGCAAGTATTCCTGTAATGGAAGGTAAAGCAGTTCTATTCAAAAGCTTTGCTGGGGTAAGTGGTGTACCAATAGCTTTGAATACAACAGATACAGAAGAAATTATCAAAACAGTTAAATTATTAGAACCTAATTACGGCGGTATCAACTTAGAAGATATTTCTGCGCCGCGCTGTTTTGAAATTGAAAACCGATTAAAAAAAGAAACTAAAATTCCAGTTTTTCATGATGATCAGCATGGGACAGCAATCGTGACAATGGCTGGATTGATTAATGCTTTAAGAATTACTGATAAATCACTATCAGATATCAAAGTGGTATTGAATGGTGCAGGCGCTGCAGGTATTGCGATTGTGAAATTATTATATTCATACGGTGTGCGCAATATGATTATGTGTGATTCTAAAGGTGCTATTTATAAAGGACGCCCGCATGGCATGAATGAAACCAAAGAATTTGTGGCAGAATGGACGAACAAGGATAAACAAGAAGGTAAGTTAGCTGATGTTATCCAAGGTGCTGATGTCTTTATCGGTGTTTCTGTTGCTAATGCATTATCTCAAGATATGGTAAAATCAATGAATAAAGACAGTATCATTTTTGCGATGGCAAATCCTAATCCAGAAATTAATCCAGATGACGCAAAAGCGGCTGGAGCAAGAGTAATTGGAACAGGCCGTTCAGATTATCCGAACCAAATTAATAACGTGTTAGCATTCCCAGGCATCTTCAGAGGGGCTTTAGATGTACGTGCAACACATATTAATGAGAAAATGAAACAAGCTGCTGTACAAGCTATCGCTAATTTAATTGGACCGGATGAGTTGTCACCGGAATACTGTATTCCAGCACCATTTGATAAACGTGTAGCACCATCGGTTGCACGCAATGTAGCGAAAGCAGCTATGGAATCTGGAGTTGCTAGGGTTGAAGTTGACCCAGATGAAATATACAATAAAACGATGAGATTAACTGATATTAAATAGATTATTTTTACAATGTACTGTTATGTCTTTAAATTAACATAATAGTGATGTGGAGGTTGACCAATGTTTAAAGATTTTTTCAATCGAGGCAGTAAAAAGAAAAAATATGTAACTGTCCAAGATTCAAAACAGAATGACGTTCCATCAGGTATCATGACTAAATGTCCAAAATGTAAAAAAATCATGTATACAAAAGAACTATCTGAAAACCTCAATGTGTGTTTTAATTGCGATCATCACTTATCTTTGACTGCATATAAACGAATTGAAGCAATTTCAGATGAAGGAACATTTAAAGAGTTTGATAAAGGAATGACATCTGCCAATCCTTTAGACTTTCCTGGTTACGAAGAAAAAATTCAAAAAGATCAAAGCAAAACAGACTTGAATGAAGCGGTAGTAACTGGAACAGCCGAATTAGATGGTACAAAATACGGCGTTGCAGTTATGGATTCACGTTTCAGAATGGGGAGTATGGGTTCTGTTGTCGGTGAGAAAATCTGCCGTATTATAGATTATTGTACAGAACAACGTCTGCCGTTTATCCTTTTCTCTGCAAGTGGCGGTGCCAGAATGCAAGAAGGTATTATTTCTTTAATGCAAATGGGTAAAACAAGCGTATCATTGAAACGTCATTCTGATGCTGGTTTATTATATATTTCTTATATTACACATCCTACAACAGGTGGTGTTTCTGCCAGCTTTGCATCAGTTGGTGATATCAACTTGTCAGAACCGCGTGCTTTAATCGGTTTTGCAGGTCGTCGTGTTATTGAACAAACAATTAATGAAAAATTACCGGATGATTTCCAAACAGCGGAATTCTTATTAGAACACGGCCAATTAGATAAAGTAGTTCACCGTAAGGATATGCGTGCTACTTTAAGTCAATTATTGAAAATGCATACAGGACAAGAGGTGAAAAAAGATGCTTGATTTTGAAAAGCCGTTATTTGATATTAAAAATAAAATAGATGCTTTGAAAGAATCACAAGAGAAAAATGATGTAGATTTGCAAGAAGAAATTGATATGTTAGAGGCTTCTCTAGAGCGTGAAACTGAAAAAATATACAAGCATCTTAAACCTTGGGACCGTGTTCAATTAGCTAGAATGCAAGAACGACCTACAACCTTAGATTATATTCCATACATCTTTGATGATTTCATGGAATTACATGGGGATAGAAATTTCAGAGATGATTCAGCAATGATAGGCGGCATTGGATATTTAAATGGTCAGCCAGTCACTGTAGTTGGTCAACAACGTGGTAAAGATACAAAAGATAATATTTACCGTAATTTTGGAATGGCTCATCCAGAAGGGTACCGTAAAGCGTTACGTTTAATGAAACAAGCTGAGAAGTTCAACAGACCTATCTTTACATTTATAGATACTAAAGGCGCATACCCTGGTAAATCTGCTGAAGAACGTGGTCAAAGTGAGTCTATTGCTAAAAACTTAATAGAAATGTCTAGCTTGAAAGTGCCTGTCATCACTTTAGTTATTGGTGAAGGCGGAAGCGGCGGTGCTTTAGGTATTGGTATTGCAAATAGAGTGTTAATGCTTGAAAACAGTACGTATTCAGTGATTTCACCAGAAGGTGCAGCAGCGTTGTTATGGAAAGATAGCAACCTTTCAAAAATTGCTGCTGAAACAATGAAAATCACAGCACCTGATTTAAAAGAATTAGGTGTGATTGATGAAGTTATTACAGAACCACTTGGCGGCGCACATAAAGATATTGAACAACAAGCGCGCAGTATTAAACAGGCGTTTGTTTCTCATTTAGATGCGTTGAAAAAATTAGATGGTCCAGCGTTAGCTGACGATCGTTTTGATAAATTCCGTCAAATGGGTGAATATAAAGAACAATAAGGGAAAAGGATTCTATACTTCTTTTTTAGGGAAGAGTATAGAATCCTTTTCATTTTGTATTTGAGAATTAATCCGGTTATGATGGTTAAAAATAGCAGAAATTGAAAAAATTAGACTGTAAAAATATGTCTATCGTATCCATATTAAATAAAAAGTGTGGCTATATTTCGAAAATAGAAATATAAAACGTTTACATTATGGATTGCATGGTATTTTTATGGATAACCACGCTATTTTATGGTATTTTTAATGTAAATCATACAAGTTAGGAAGGTCAGTTGTCATGAAAAAAATTGCAGTTTTGACTAGTGGTGGAGACGCTCCGGGAATGAACGCTGCTGTTCGAGCAGTTGTGCGTACTGCCATTTATAATGGGATTGAAGTTTACGGTGTGTACCAAGGCTACCTCGGATTGATAAATGATGATCTTAAAAAGCTTGAACTAGGATCAGTGGGAGATACAATTCAAAGAGGAGGTACATTCCTTTACTCTGCACGTTGCCCAGAATTTAAGGACAAAGAAGTACGTGCCAAAGCAATTGAAAACTTAAGAAGTCATGGTATTGATGGATTAGTTGTAATCGGCGGTGACGGAAGTTATCGTGGTGCTCAACGTATCAGTGAAGAATGCCCTGAAATTCAAACTATCGGTATTCCGGGAACAATCGATAATGATATTCCAGGTACAGACTTCACAATTGGTTTTGACACAGCACTCAATACAATTATTGATTCTGTCGATAAAATCAGAGACACTGCTTCAAGTCACGCGAGAACATTTATTATTGAAGTTATGGGCCGTGATTGTGGTGACCTTGCATTGTGGGCTGGTTTAGCTGTCGGTGCAGAAACAATCCTCGTTCCAGAAGTAAAAACAGATATCAAAGATATCGCAGAAAAAATAGAAGCCGGTATTAAAAGAGGTAAAAAACATTCTATCGTTATGGTAGCTGAAGGTGTTATGTCAGGACAAGATTGTGCAGAAGAATTAGCAAAATACATCCATGTAGATGGACGTGTATCTGTACTCGGTCATATCCAACGTGGTGGTAGCCCAACTGGACAAGACAGAGTGTTGGCATCAAGACTTGGCGGTCATGCCGTAGAATTATTAATTGAAGGTAAAACAGCATTGGGAGTTGGCATTAAACAAAATGAATTAACTCAAACACCATTTGATGATATCTTCAGTAATAAAGGTAGTAAGTTTAATTTTGATATGTATGAGTTAGCACAAGAATTATCAATTTAATGATAGATTTAGTGAAATTTTTAGGAGGCTTTTATAATGAGAAAAACTAAAATCGTTTGTACGATTGGACCTGCATCAGAATCTGAAGAAATGTTAGAAAAATTAATGAACGCTGGCATGAACGTTGCCCGTTTGAACTTCTCACACGGTGATCACGCTGAACACAAAGTTCGTATTGACCGCATCAGAGAAGTTGCACAACGTTTAGACAAAACTATTGCAATCATGCTTGATACAAAAGGACCTGAAATCAGAACACACAACATGAAAGACGGTGTGATTTTCTTAGAAAAAGGTAAAGAAGTTATCGTAAGCATGGAAGAAGTTTTAGGTACAGCTGAGAAATTTTCTGTAACATATGCAGATTTAATCAACGACATTGAAATTGGTTCTTATATTCTATTAGACGATGGTTTAGTAGAATTAGAAGTTAAAGAAATCAATAAAGATAAAGGCGAAGTTTTATGTGAAGTCCTCAACTCAGGTGAAATTAAAAATAAAAAAGGTGTTAACTTACCAAACGTTAAAGTTAACTTACCTGGTATTACTGATAAAGATGCTGATGATATCCGCTTCGGTATCGATCAAAACATCGACTTAATCGCAGCAAGCTTTGTACGTCGTCCAAGTGACGTATTAGATATCCGTAAAATTTTAGAAGAAGAACGTAATACTAACATTCAAATTCTTCCTAAAATCGAAAACCAAGAAGGTATCGACAACATTAAAGAAATCCTTGAAGTTTCTGATGGTTTAATGGTAGCTCGTGGTGACATGGGTGTTGAAATTCCACCTGAAAATGTACCTGTAATCCAAAAAGACCTTATCAGACAATGCAACAAATTAGGTAAACCAGTTATTACAGCAACTCAAATGTTAGACTCTATGCAACGTAACCCACGTGCAACAAGAGCCGAAGCAAGTGACGTAGCTAACGCTATCTATGATGGTACAGATGCAGTTATGTTATCTGGTGAAACTGCTGCAGGTTTATATCCTGAAGAAGCTGTTAAAGCAATGAGAAACATTGCAGTTGCAGCTGAAGCCGCTCAAAACTACAAAAAATTATTAAATGACCGTACTAAATTAGAAGAAACTAACTTAGTAAATGCAATTGGTGTTTCTGTAGCACATACTGCCCTTAACTTAAAAGTTAAAGCAATCGTTGCTGCAACTGAAAGTGGTTCAACTGCAAGAACTATCTCTAAATTCCGTCCACATTCAGACATTATCGCTGTAACACCAAACCCAGAAACAGCTCGTCAATTAGCATTAGTATGGGGCGTATTCCCAGTTGTTAAAAAAGGACGCAAAACTACTGACGCATTACTTAACAATGCAGTAGCAACAGCAATCGAAACTGGCCGCGTTCAAAATGGTGATTTATTAATCATCACTGCTGGTGTTCCAACTGGTGAAAAAGGTACAACTAACATGATGAAATTACACTTAGTTGGTGACGAACTTGTTAAAGGTCAAGGTGTTGGACGTAATTCAGTAGTAGGTAACGCAGTAGTTGTAAACGAAGCATCTGAATTAGAAGGCAGAGATCTTTCAAACTCAGTAATCGTTACTCATTCTACAGATGAAACATTCGTACCTTATGTAGAACAAGCTGCTGGTTTAGTTGCTGAAGAAGCTGGTATCACATCACCAAGTGCAATCATCGGTTTAGAACAAGGTATCCCAACAATCGTTGGTGCTAAAAACGCAACTAAATTAATCGCTGATGATGTTACAATCACAGTTGATGCAAACACTGGCCGTGTATATGACGGTTATGCAAACGTACTTTAATCATCTCTAAATTATCAATATTAAACTTTAATTAGACAAGCTGTCTGTTCCTCTGGAGCAGACAGTTTTTTATTTTGATTTGGGAAGTGAATGTATCACCTTATAATTCATGTAGCATTTAAAAGCAGTTTATGCATTGTTTTAAGCATGATATAACATCAGATATGTATTTATAATAAAGAGAGTGTTGTTAATCTATGGGGCTCATATAGGGGATAGAAGAGGATAGGATAGGTTTTAGACAAAGCAAAATGCGCTTACTCTAAAAGTGAGTAAACGCATTTTGTTAGGGTGCGTATTTTTAATTTTTATGATTGATGTTTCTTAAGTTGTTGTGTGTATCTCCAGTACATTAATCCTAAAAGGATAAACCAGATTGGAGATAAAAATACTGCAGTTCTTGTTACCGGGTTGACGAATAGCAATGCGAATACAAAGATGAAGAAAAATAAAATCATGTATCCTGAGAAACGTCCACCTGGCAATTTATAAATTGAATTTTTGTGTGCTTTTGGATTACGTTTATGGTAGTTAATATAAGCAACGATAATCAATGCCCAAACTACTAAGAATAAAACTGTTGATACTGTTGTTACATATGTGAATACTAATGTTGCATCTGGGAAAATATAGTTCAATAATGCTGCGATAAGTAATAATGCACATGAAACAAAGATCGCAATGTGCGGCACACCATTTTTATTTGTTTTGTTGAAAACAGGTGGTGCTTGTTCTTGTCTTGATAAACCGAATAACATACGGCTGTTTGAGAAAATACCACTGTTACAAGATGATGCAGCAGCTGTCAGTACAACAAAGTTGATGATACCTGCTGCGAAAGGTATTCCGACTAACGCGAACAATCTTACGAATGGACTGTCAGAAGGATCTACTTTATACCAAGGAATGATTGACATAATTACTGCAAGTGATCCTACATAGAATAGTAAGATACGTACAGGTACACTGTTGATTGCTTTAGGAATAATCTTTTCAGGGTCTTTTGTTTCACCAGCTGTTACACCAATCAACTCAATCCCTACGAATGAGAAGAGTGCCATTTGGAAAGACATGAAGAAACCTGATACACCTTTAGGGAAAATACCATGGTCATAAAGGTGTGTGATACTCGCATGACCGAATTTAGTTTCATAAGCAACGAATATCATACCTAATCCTACAACGATTAACACGATGATTGTCGTAACTTTGATAATTGCGAACCAGAATTCTAATTCTCCAAAAAGTTTTGCACTTAATAAGTTGAATGCCATTAAAACAAGTACACAGACTAAAGCGCTGACCCAGTTAGGAATTTCAGGCCACCAGAAACTGACATACTTCGCTACGGCTGTAACTTCTGCCATCCCTGTGATAATCCAACATAACCAATATGTCCAACCTGTCACAAACCCAGCAAAAGGTCCGATATATTCATTTGTCACATCTGCGAATGATTTAAATTTTGTGTTTGTAATTAAGATTTCCCCTAAACCCCTCATAAACATAAACAACATTAAACCAATAATGATGTATGTTAATAAAATCGAAGGTCCCGTCATCGCAATCGTTTGTCCTGCCCCTAAGAACAATCCAGTACCGATCGCACCGCCAATTGCGATTAACTGTATGTGCCGATTGCTTAATTCTCTTTGTAAATTGTTTGACATAAATTAATTCAACTCCCTTTTTGCACCTTAATAATATTATGCACATATCCATAGAATATGACAAATGGTTTTTAAAAATATTGAGAATTTTCATGCAATTATCAATGAATTTAAGTTATGATGAATGATAATAAATTAAAAATAATCGGTTAATTTGCATGGGTTTTCGTTACTTAAAACTATAAAAATGTAATATAATACCAATAAAGGCAATGAGATATGGTCTGAACAGGTTGTTTTAGCTGTTTGAGCAATGTAACCGCTTTATACAAAGTTTCGAAATTGTTCACAAAACCGTTAATATTGGATATAATACTAAATGAAAGCCATTTCAATTTGTTATAGAAAAGGGGAAATTAATATGGCAGAATTGCATAAAGGTTTAGAAGGGGTAATTGCAGCTGAAACAAAGGTAAGCTCAATTATCGATAGCCAATTGACATATGCTGGTTATGACATCGATGATTTAGCAGAAAACGCATTATTTGAAGAAGTTGTATTCTTACTATGGAATTACAGACTTCCGACGAAAGACGAATTGAACAAGTTGCAAGAAAAATTATATGAGTATGCAAAACTAGACCAAAAAGTTTATGAGCATTTCGAAGATTATGCAACAGACGACGTTCATCCAATGACAGCATTAAGAACTTCAGTTTCTTATATTGCACACTTTGATGAAAATGCAGAGTCAGAAACGGATGAAGAAAAATTAGAACGTGCAATTAGAATCCAAGCAAAAATGGCATCACTTGTGACGTCATTTGAACGTGTAAGACAAGGAAAAGAGCCAGTTTATCCTAAACAAGGCTTATGCTATGCAGCTAACTTCTTATATATGTTACGTGGTGAAGAGCCAACAGACATTGAAGTTGAAGCATTTAACAAAGCATTGGTATTGCATGCTGACCATGAATTGAATGCATCAGCATTTACAGCACGTTGTGCAGTATCATCTTTATCAGATATGTATTCAGGTATTGTTGCAGCTGTAGGTTCATTAAAAGGGCCTTTACACGGTGGAGCAAACGAACGTGTTATGAACATGTTATCTGAAATTCATTCAGTGGATGAAGTTGAACCATATATTGATAATAAATTGAAAAACAAAGAGAAAATCATGGGCTTTGGACACCGTGTTTATAAAGACGGAGATCCACGTGCGAAATATTTAAAAACAATGAGTAAAAAAATTACGGATGAGACAGGTCAAAAACATTTATATGATATCTCAGTAGCGATTGAAGACTTAATGAAAGAACGTACAGGCATTATTGCTAACGTTGACTTCTATAGTGCGACTGTTTATCACAGCATGGATATTCCACATGATTTATTTACTCCAATTTTCGCAGTCAGTCGTTCTGCAGGTTGGTTAGCACATATTTTCGAACAATATAGAGATAATCGTATTATGAGACCACGTGCTCAATATATCGGTGAAACAAATCGTAAGTATTTACCAATTGAAGAGCGCTAATTTTTAACAGCGACATTCTTGAATCATTAATCACAAAATTTATATTAACGGAGGAATTTAGAATGGCACCAGAAAAAATTGTTAAACAAGAAGACGGTTTATTAGTACCGAATAATCCTATTATTCCATTTATCATCGGTGATGGTATTGGACCAGATATCTGGAGAGCAGCAAGCCGTGTATTAGATGCAGCGGTTGAAAAAGCTTATAATGGCGAGAAAAAAATCGAATGGAAAGAAATCTTAGCTGGTCAAAAAGCATATGATGAAACTGGCGAATGGTTACCACAAGAAACTTTAGATACGATTGAAGAATATTTAATCGCAATCAAAGGACCTTTAACTACACCAATCGGTGGCGGTATTCGTTCATTAAACGTAGCATTACGTCAAACATTAGACTTATATGCTTGCTTACGTCCAGTACGTTGGTTCAAAGGTGTTCCATCTCCTGTTAAGCGTCCAGAAGACACTGACATGGTTATCTTCCGTGAAAATACTGAAGACATCTATGCAGGTATCGAATTTAAAGAAGGTACGCCAGAAGCTAAGAAATTAATCGATTTCTTACAAGATGAAATGGGTGCTAAAAACATTCGTTTCCCTGAAACTTCTGGTATCGGTGTAAAACCTGTATCTAAAGAAGGTACTGAACGTTTAGTACGCTCAGCTATCCAATATGCGATTGATAACAATCGTAAATCAGTTACATTAGTGCACAAAGGTAATATCATGAAATTTACTGAAGGTGCATTCAAACAATGGGGTTATGATTTAGCTGAAAGTGAATTCGGTGATAAAGTATTCACTTGGCAACAACATGATCGCTTAGTAGATGAAAAAGGTAAAGAAGAAGCGGACAAAATCCAAGATCAAGCAGTTGCAGATGGTAAAATCATTATCAAAGACTCAATTGCTGATATCTTCTTACAACAAATCTTAACGCGTCCTGCTGAGTATGATGTAGTAGCGACTATGAACTTAAATGGTGACTACATTTCTGACGCATTAGCAGCACAAGTCGGCGGTATCGGAATTGCACCTGGTGCAAACATCAACTATGATACTGGCCACGCTATCTTTGAAGCAACTCACGGTACTGCACCTAAATATGCAGACCAAGATAAAGTAAACCCATCATCAGAATTATTAAGTGCAGTATTAATGTTAGAACACTTAGGTTGGCAAGAAGCTGCTGACTTAATTACAGATTCAATTGAAAAAACAATTGCATCTAAAGTTGTAACGTATGACTTCGCACGTATGATGGATGGCGCTAAAGAAGTAAAAACTTCTGAGTTCGCTGACGAGTTAATCAAAAATCTATAAGACTTAATTGATTTCAAGCTATACTGCTCTGATAAGGGCGGTATAGCTTTATTTTTTTGAATGATTGAACTTGTTAAGTGAATGTTAAGATTATGTAAAGATGTTTCGTAGTATGTTATCTTTTTGAAAATATAAGTTATAATTAAGATGAAAAATACACAGGGGGTAAGACTATGACACAAAAAATTTTAGTAGTCGATGATGAACAATCCATTGTAACTTTGCTGAAATACAATTTAGAAACAGCAGGTTATTTAGTAGAAGTTGCTTATGACGGTGAAGAAGCACTTCAAAAACTGAATGCCGTACAACCAGATTTAGTCGTATTAGACGTGATGTTGCCGAAGTTGGATGGCATTGAAGTTTGTAAAACGATTCGTTCAGACCGAAATCTTGTTCCTATCTTAATGTTGACTGCCAAAGATGACGAGTTTGATCGCGTATTAGGCTTGGAACTCGGTGCAGATGACTATATGACTAAGCCATTCTCACCAAGAGAAGTTGTAGCACGTGTAAAAGCTATTTTACGCAGATCTAAACAAGTTCACAGTCAAAAAGAAGAAGAAACAGATAGTGAAGATGTAATCATCGGTTCAATCAAAATCAGACCTGAATACTTTGAAGTATATAAAAATAATGAACTGTTAGAATTGACCCCTAAAGAATTTGAGTTACTTCTTTATTTAATCGAGCGCCAAGGTCGTGTTATTACAAGAGAGCACATGTTGAACTCTGTATGGAATTATGAATTTACTGGTGATTCAAGAATTGTTGATGTGCATATCAGTCATTTAAGAGATAAATTAGAGGAAAACCCTAAGCAGCCGAAGCTTATTAAAACTGTTCGTGGATTAGGCTATAAACTAGAAAGACCTAAATCTGCAAATTGAAGTTTTACACAAGATTACTGCTGACGTTAGCCATCTTGATTATCTCTTGTCTTGTTGCTTTAGGTTTACTAATCAATCATGCGATTTATACAACGATTTCATCGAGAGATGCTGAAAACTTGAAGCATGATGCTGAGCGTATCAACAAGACATACAAAGCACATCATGAAGAGGCTTTAAAAGAATACGCACACTTAAATAATTTTACAATATCCATACATAGCAATGATGGAGGTAAAACATTATTTAAATCAGATAAAAAAGTTCCCGCAAATCCAAACATCAATGTAGTTGGAAATCCATCTAATCTGCTTTATGATACGCATCATGACAATCGTAGATTTACTTATAAATATATTAGTAATGATCATTTTATTATAATTACAGGTTACGATAATGAAATTACACAACTACAATTTGAAGCTTGGAAATATATTGCGATCATTGGTTTATTCATTATTGCCTTAGTCTTCTTAATTGTTAGAAACATTAACCGCACATATATCAGACCGATTAATGATGTAACTTATGCGACGAAACTCTTAGCACAAGGGCACTATCATATCAGAGTACCTGAAAGCAATGTGAAAGAAACGCGAGACTTATTCGTAACAACGAATGAATTAGCACGTCGTTTACAAAAAATGTATAACGAACAAAAAATTCAATCAAATCGTTTGAAAACAACACTTGAAAATATACCAAGTTCAGTTTTAATGATTGATAAATACGGTAAAATTGTTATCGCGAATACAGCATATTATGAAATGTTTAATCCTGAAACAAATGTCGTGAATCAAAATTACAATCGTGTGATCAAAGGTAAATTGAATACATTGATTATCGATGCCTTTAAAACCGAGAAAACGATGAATGAACAAGTCAAAGTATATTTGAATAATGTTCACGAACGTTATTTTGATACCGTCTGTGTGCCGATTTTATCTCGTAAAAAGAAAAGAATGCAAGGGATGGTTGTCGTTCTTCACGATATTACCAGCTTGAAGAAATTAGAGAATTTGCGTCGTGAATTTGTCGCAAATGTCTCACATGAGCTGAAAACACCTATCACTTCAATTAAAGGATTTGCGGAAACTTTAATTGATGGGGCGAAGAATGATGAAACGACGTTGGATGAATTCTTAAATATTATTTTGAAAGAGTCTAATCGTATTGAGTCATTGGTCGAAGATTTATTAGATTTATCACATATTGAACAACAAAAAGAAATTGAAACAGAACCTGTGGATTTATCTGATGTAACGAGAAACACCGTAAAAACTTTATATACAAATGGTAAAAAGAAAAATATTACGTTGGAAACGGATATTGAAGATTACGTGATTATCGATGCCGAAACATCGAAAATTGCTCAGGTTGTGGTGAACATCGTCAGCAATGCGATTAACTATTCACCTCAAGATAGTCGTATTCATGTGCGTGTCTATAAAGATGGAGAAAAACGTGTCTTAGAGGTCGAAGATTTTGGGATTGGAATCGCTCCAGAAGATCAAAAACATATCTTTGAACGTTTTTATCGTGTAGATAAAGCTAGAAGCCGTGATTCAGGCGGTACAGGACTTGGTTTGTCTATTACGAAACATATTGTCGAAGCTTATCACGGACGTATTCAAATAGACAGTCAAGTTGGCGTAGGTACAACGTTTAAAGTGATATTTTTCGATAATAAAAATAAATCAATTAAGTTATCTTAATATATGCGCCGGATGGAATTCCGGCGCTATTTTTATGAGTGGCTATGTCACATATGATAAAATAGAAACAAATCAATTCTGGAGGTTATAGTGTGGAAAAATTAGTGTTAATTGATGGGAATAGTTTAAGTTTCCGAGCATTTTATGCATTGCCTCTTTTAACGAATCGTGCAGGAATTCATACAAATGCCACTTATGGATTTGCGATGTTATTAGAAAAAATTATCAAAGAAGAAAAACCGACCCATTTCTTAGTCGCATTTGATGCTGGAAAAACGACATTCAGACATCAAACATTTAAAGAATATAAAGGCGGCAGACAAAAGACGCCACCAGAATTAAGTGAACAATTTCCGTTAATCAGACAATTATTAGATGCGTATCATATTAAGCATTATGAACTAGAAAATTATGAAGCGGATGATATTATCGGAACGTTAAGTCAAGCTGCAGATAAAGCAGGTTTTGAAACAATAATTGTAACGGGTGACCGAGACTTAACGCAACTTGCTTCTGATAACGTAACAATATACTATACGAAAAAAGGTGTGACAGATGTTGACCATTACACACCTTCATTCATCGCGGAAAAATATAATGGTTTAACACCGTCACAGATTATTGATATGAAAGGTTTAATGGGAGATAGCTCAGATAATATCCCAGGTATCGCGGGTGTCGGTGAAAAAACTGCTATTAAACTTTTAAATCAATTTGATTCAGTTGAAAACCTTTATAATCATTTAGATGAAGTTTCTGGTAAAAAGTTAAAAGAAAAACTTGAAAACGGTCATGATGATGCGTTGATGAGTAAAGAGTTAGCAACGATTAATAGAGAAAGTCCAATTGAAGTTACACTTGAAGAAACGAAGTTGCCTGATGAAGTGGATCAAACACAAAAAATTGAACTGTTTAAAGAACTTGATTTTAAACAAATGTTGAACCAAATCGATGTTGATGCCGATACTGAAACTGAATCTGATCGAACATATGATATTGAAACAGATTTCAACGCAATTGACTTTGATCAATTAAAACAAGCAGCGCTTCACTTTGAAGTAGATGAAGGTGACTATCTCACTGCAGATATTTTGAAATTCGGCTTTAAAGCAGATGAACACTTTGTGGTGATTAATGCGGATGAGATTCAAAATTATCCTGAGTTAATAAAATGGTTAGAAGACGAACAAACAGAAAAGTATGTCTATGATGCGAAAAAAACATATGCAGAAGCACATCGCATGAATATCGATATTAAAAATATTACGTTTGATATCATGTTAGCGAGCTACATTTTAAATCCATCTCGCTCAATTGATGATGTTCATTCAGTAGTTGTCGATTATGGCCAAGGTTATGTACCTGAAGCAGTACACGTTTTTGGTAAAGGCAAAAAACGACAAGTGCCAGAAGATGATGTGTTGAATCCTTATATTGCTTCGATTTTGGATGCGATTGATGCGAGTACACCTGTAATGATTGATGCATTGAAAGAGTACAATCAATTAGATTTATTCAATGACTTAGAATTGCCGCTTGCGCGCATTTTAGGACAAATGGAAGAAATGGGCATTTACACGGATATTGAAGAGCTAAAAGAAATGGAAAGAGAAATTCAAGGTAAGCTTGATACTTTAATTGCTCGTATTCATGAAGCAGCAGGTGAGGAATTCAATATTAATTCACCGAAACAATTGGGTGTCGTATTATTCGAAAACTTGAAGTTACCAGTTATCAAGAAAACGAAAACGGGTTACTCAACTGCAGTAGATGTTTTAGAACAACTACAAGGCGAACATCCGATTATCGAAGATATCTTAGAATATCGCCAGTTATCTAAATTACAATCTACTTATGTAGAAGGCTTACAAAAAGTGATACAAGATGATAATCGCATTCATACACACTTTAACCAAACACTTGCACAAACAGGACGTCTGTCATCTGTCGATCCTAACTTGCAAAATATTCCTGTACGTTTAGAAGAAGGTCGCCGCATTAGAAAGGCCTTTAAACCTGCAGAAGCGGATAACGTTATTCTTTCAGCGGACTATTCTCAAATTGAATTACGCGTACTTGCTCATATTACGCAAGATGAAAGCATGATGAATGCCTTCAGAGAAGGAAGAGACATTCATACAGCTACAGCCATGAAAGTCTTTGGTGTTGAAGCAGACGAAGTAGATGGTTTAATGCGTCGACAAGCTAAAGCTGTAAACTTCGGAATAGTATATGGCATTAGTGATTATGGTTTAAGCCAAAGTTTAGGTATTACGAGAAAAGCAGCGAAGAAATTTATAGATGATTATTTAGATAGTTTCCCAGGCGTTAAACAATATATGAGTGATATCGTTAAAGATGCGAAAGCAAAAGGTTATGTAGAAACATTATTACACCGTCGCAGATATATCCCTGATATTACAAGCAGAAACTTTAATCAACGCAGTTTTGCAGAAAGAACAGCTATGAATACACCAATTCAAGGCAGTGCTGCAGATATTATCAAACTAGCAATGGTTAATTATGATAAAGCTGTGAAAGAAACAGATTTCAATGCACACTTATTACTGCAAGTACACGATGAGTTGATTTTTGAACTGCCAAAAGATGAGGTAGAAGCTTTCAGTGAATTTATTGAAGATATTATGGATAATGCCATTGAATTAAAAGTACCATTACAAGTGGATACTAACTATGGTCCAACATGGTACGATGCAAAATAGAAAGAAGGTCGCAAATTGCCTGAATTACCAGAAGTAGAGCACGTTAAAAGAGGGATTGAACCCTTTGTGATTAATCAAATTATTGAAAGTGTTGAGTTCTCGGATAAAGTCATCGATGGAAAAGCGAGCGGTAGAGACACAATTATTAAACAAATTGATTTGCCGATGTTTAAAAATCGTACAGAAGGCTATAAAATTACACGTGTGGAACGCAGAAGTAAATATATTCTTTTATATTTAGAGAAAGATGAAGATAAAAGAGTATTAGTCAGTCATTTAGGAATGACTGGCGGCTATTTCGTAGTCAATGACTTAACGGAGATTATTGTACCGAATTATCAAAAACATTGGCACGTCAATTTCAAACTTAGTAACGGCAAACAATTAATCTTTTCTGATATTAGACGCTTTGGTGAAATTAAAAATGTTGATGATATTACAGCATACACGTCATTTGAAAAGATGGCTCCAGAGCCTTTTGATGACAATGCATACACACACTATCAAAAACAATTAGCATTGCCGAGGTATCAGAATAAGCCGATTAAACAAGTGATCTTAGATCATCATGTTATTGCAGGTTGCGGTAATATTTATGCTTGTGAAGCTTTATTTAATGCACGTATTCATCCAAAACGCAAAGTTAATACTTTAACGAAACAAGAGCAAAAGCGTGTGTTTGATGAAGTAGTGGCTGTTCTAACATTAGGTATTGAGCAAGGCGGAACCAGCATTTCTGATTATCGCCATGCAGATGGTCAAACCGGACATATGCAGGAGTATTTAAATGTATATAAAAAGAAAATCTGTCCTGTATGTGGCGGACCGATTGAGACAGAAGTGATAGGTGGCAGAAACAGTCACTTTTGTCCAAACTGTCAAAAATAAATAAATTGAACGAGGGAGATTAGATTATGCAAAAAGTAATTGGTTTAACAGGCGGAATCGGAACAGGTAAATCTACTGTATCTGAATTGCTTGCAGTCCATGGTTTTAAAATTGTGGATGCGGATATTGCGGCAAGAGAAGCGGTAGAAAAAGGTTCTGAAGGTTTAGAACAAGTCCGCCAAGTATTTGGCGATGAAGCGATAGATGAAAATGGTGAAATGAATCGCAAATACGTCGGTGAAATCGTATTTAATGATGACAAAATGCGAGAGAAATTAAACCAAATCATACATCCTATCGTGAGAGATTTAATGGAAAGACAAAAAGAAGCTTATTTAAAAGAAGGCTTCAATGTAATTATGGATATTCCATTATTATTTGAAAATAACCTTCAAGATACTGTTGATGAAACATGGTTAGTCTATGCTTCTGAAAGTATTCAAGTGGAACGTTTAATGGAACGTAATGACTTAACACAAGAAGAAGCGAAAGCGCGTGTATATAGTCAGATCTCTATCGACAAAAAACGTCGTATGGCAGATCGTGTTATTGATAATCGCGGTACGTTGCTAGAGCTTAAACAAAACCTTGAAGCATTGTTGATGGAGGAAGGTTATATTCAAAGTTCTGAAGAGGTTTAATGTGAATATGATTTTAATCTGAACATGAATACAAAAAATTGCTTATCATTAGTGATAAGTAATTTTTTTAATTATTTTGCTAAAACGCTTTCATTTTAACGTGAATATGTTATACTGATTCCATAAAGTATAACACATATAAAACGAGGGGTGCTTTTTATGACAACGAATATTGCAATTAATGGAATGGGACGCATTGGGCGCATGGTTTTGCGTATTGCTTCTAAAAATGATGATTTAAATGTAGTGGCAATTAATGCGAGTTATCCTCCAGAAACGATTGCACATTTAGTAAAATACGATACAACACATGGTAAATATGACGGTGATGTAGAACCGACAGAAAATGGTATTCGTATTGATGGTCATGATATTAAATTAGTTTCAGATCGTAATCCAGAAAATTTACCTTGGAAAGATTTAGATATTGATATTGTCATAGAAGCGACTGGGAAATTTAATCACGGAGACAAAGCGGATGCACATATTAAAGCAGGCGCTAAAAAAGTCTTATTAACAGGTCCTTCAAAAGGCGGTCACGTACAAATGGTTGTTAAAGGCGTTAACGATGACAGCTTAGATGTTGAAGAATTCGATATCTTTAGTAATGCTTCATGTACGACAAACTGTATCGGTCCAGTAGCAAAAGTATTAAACGACAACTTTGGAATCGAAAATGGTTTAATGACTACAGTACATGCGATTACAAACGACCAAAAAAATATTGATAACCCACACAAAGATTTACGCCGTGCGCGTTCTTGTAACGAAAGTATTATCCCAACTTCAACAGGTGCTGCAAAAGCATTGAAAGAAGTTTTACCTGAATTAGAAGGTAAATTACATGGTATGGCACTTCGTGTTCCTACTAAAAACGTTTCATTAGTAGACTTAGTAGTAGACTTAAAAGAAGATGTAACAGCTGAGCAAGTCAACAAAGCATTTGAAGATGCTGACTTAGAAGGCGTATTAGCTGTTTCAGATGAGCCGCTAGTATCAGTTGACTTTAACACAAACCCTAACTCAGCAATCGTTGATTCAATGTCAACGCTTGTAATGGATGACAAGAAAGTTAAAGTGATTGCATGGTACGACAATGAATGGGGTTATTCTAACCGCGTTGTTGATATTGCAGTTCAAATTGGTGAATTGTTAAAAACAAAAGAAAAAGCAACAGCTTAATTGAAACTGCTGTCATAAATTTTTAACCAGTTAATCAGAAGTAGGGCTCTGATTAACTGGTTTTTTTATGTGCTGGCTTCCTTTCTTTTGTGACTTGCACTTTTATAGTATAATAGGCGTAATCAATTAAAGAGGTGAAAATGAATGAAATGCCCTAAATGTAATTCTACGCATTCTCGTGTGATAGATTCTAGACATGCTGATGAAGCCAATGCCATTCGCAGACGTCGTGAATGTGAAAATTGCGGCACTCGTTTTACTACATTTGAGCATATTGAAATGAGTCCGCTTATCGTAGTGAAAAAAGATGGCACACGTGAGCAGTTTTCACGTGACAAAATATTGAATGGGCTCGTTCGTTCGTGTGAAAAGAGACCAGTCGGTTATCAACAGCTTGAAGATATTACAAATAAAGTAGAATGGCGTTTAAGAGATGAAGGCCATGCAGAGGTTTCTTCAAGAGAAATTGGCGAACATGTGATGAATTTATTAATGCATGTGGATCAAGTATCCTATGTAAGATTCGCCTCTGTATATAAAGAATTTAAAGATGTCGATCAATTGCTTGAATCTATGCAAGGCATCTTACAAGAAAAGAATAAACGGAGTGAATCTTGATGAAGTTGAGTCAAAATGACTTTGGATTACGTCCGCAAGATCCATTCAAAGTGCTGCAAGCACAAAAACTTTCTGCATCTCAACTCGAAGTATTGAACCGTTTGTTTACACCACTAATCGGTACAACAGCCATCGGTGTGTATCATTATCTTTCTCAGTTTGCAGAGGTTAAACAACAAAAAGACTATACACATTATGTGATTATGAGTGAGTTGAAATTAAACCTAGGTCAATTCAGAGAAGAAATGAATCGTTTGGAAGCGATTGGACTGATTAAAACCTATGCAAAACATGATGAAAATCAATCACAATTTGTGTATTTGTTAGTCGATCCGCCATCACCAAAAACATTTTTCAATGATCCTATGTTATCTGTTTATCTCTATAAAGAAGTTGAGGGTAAACGTTTCCATGAATTACGTCGTTATTTTGAAACGACACAAGTTGATTTATCAAATTATCATGAAGTGACAAGAAATTTTACAGATGTTTTTAAAGTACCAAATCATGCGTTAGATAAGGTAGATACGACACATCAAATAACAGAATCACAAAAATACGATGGTATGAACTTAGACCGTGTTCACTTTGACTTCGAATTGTTGTATCAATTACTAAGCAATCATTTTGTCAGTGCAGAAATAATAGAAGAAAAAACGAAACATCTCATTACACAACTCGCTGTGCTATATGGTATAACGCCGGAAGGGATGAAGAATTTGATTTTAAAATCGCTGACAAGTGCACAAAAAATTTCGTTTGAAGAGTTGCGTAAACAAGCGCGTGCGTTTTATGCGATTGAACACGAAAATCAATTGCCGTCTTTAGAGGCGCAAGCAGAACCTGTTCGACCAGAAACTGCAGAAGAGGCACAAATAGAAATCAATTCTATTCCTCAAACAGATGAAGAGTTTAAACAATGGTTTAAATTAATGGATAATTTAAGTCCGATTGATATGTTGACAGGGTGGTCTGGTTCAGAACCGACACCTCAACAAAAATATATGATAGAAGACATAATCGTGCGAGAACAATTACCGTTTGGTGTAATTAATATGTTATTACAATACGCCATGTTAAACAGTGGGATGAAATTGACTAAAAAGTATATATTAGAGATTGCATCAAACTGGAAAAAATTGGAAATCAGTTCTGCAGAAGAAGCCTATCATCATGTGATGAAGTTGAAAAAGGATGAACAAGAACGTCAAACTAAAAGTTATCAACAACAAAGCGGTCCAAAACGCTTTAATAATAGAAGAAATCCTGTATCGAAAGAGATTACACCTGATTGGCTGTTGAATCGAGAACATGAAAAACGTCGTAAGAAAGGTGAAAAACGTTCATCCGCTTCAACCGACCAATCTCTCGCGCAAGATAGTGCAGCCTTTTTACAACACTTAAAAGAAACATGGAAGGAGGATGAATAATATGAAACGTTTCAGCAATATCATGCAGACATCTCCAGATTTTCAAAAAAGATTTGAGAAAATCAAAAGAGATGTAATTAATGATCCTGACGTTAAACGCTTCCTAGAAGAACATCAATCTGAAGTAACGAATCGGATGATTGAAGAAGACTTGAATATTTTGCAAGAATATAAAGACCAGCAAAAACATTATGATGGCCATGAATTCAAAGATTGTCCTAACTTTGTTAAAGGTCATGTACCTGAACTCTATATTGAACATAACAGAATTAAAATCAAATACCTTCCATGTCCATGCAAAATCAAACACGATCAAGAACAACGAGAAGCACATTTAATCACTTCACATCATATGCAGAGAGATACGTTAGATGCTAAATTAGCAGATATTTATATGGATAATCGTGAACGTTTAAATGTAGCTATGAAAGCTGATGAATTATGCAAAGCAATCGTAAGAGGAGAAAGTGTTAAAGGTTTATATTTATATGGTTCTTTTGGTACAGGTAAATCCTTTATTTTAGGTGCGATTGCCAATCAATTGAAGTCCAAACTGATTCCTTCAACGATTGTATACCTACCTGAATTCATCCGTACGTTAAAAAATGGATTTAAAGATGGTTCATTTGAACGTAAATTACAAGTGGTCAGAGAAGCGAATATCCTCATGCTAGATGATATCGGTGCAGAAGAAGTCACACCATGGGTGCGTGACGAAGTCATCGGACCATTACTGCATTATAGAATGGTACAAGAGTTGCCGACATTCTTTAGCTCAAACTTTGATTTCAAAGCTTTAGAACACCATTTAGCGATGACGCGAGATGGCTCTGAACAGACAAAAGCTGCTAGAATTATGGAACGTATTAAATCTTTAGCAGAACCCTATGAATTAGTCGGCGAGAATTATCGTGATGATTGATATTTTTTGAAAATGAGTTATAATAGAATTAAATCTAAATCAACGTAAACATTAAAGGATATGACATGTTTTTCACTGTTATACAGAAAATTGCTGGTGATGAGAAAGCAGTTAACATACTAATATGTTACTCCCTTTTAGATAAATGATATTCGTAATGAATATCCGGCTCAAGACCGTTATCTTATGCAGAGATGAGAAACAGTATCATGGGAATGTTCTGTTTCTTAAACTAGGGTGGTATCACGAGAACCTCGTCCCTTTATAGGGCGGGGTTCTTTTTGTTTTACGTGAAGATTATAAATGGAGGCGTTTATGAATGGACAAAATTAGTATTACATTTCCAGATGGCAACAGTTCTGAATTTGATAAAGGCATTACTACTGAAGAAATCGCACAATCAATCAGTCCTGGGTTAAGAAAAAAAGCAGTAGCAGGTAAATTTAATGGACAAATGGTTGATTTGACTCGTCCACTTGAAGAAGATGGATCAATTGAAATCGTAACTCCTGGCAGTGAAGAAGCACTTGAAGTGTTACGTCACTCTACAGCGCATTTAATGGCACAAGCATTAAAACGTTTGTATGGCGACGTGAAATTCGGTGTAGGTCCTGTCATTGAAGGCGGTTTCTACTATGATTTCGATACTGATGCTAAAATTTCTTCAGATGATTTCCCTGAAATCGAAAAAACAATGAAACAAATTGTAAATGAAAATCATAAAATTGAACGTAAAGTAGTCAGCCGTAATGAAGCGAAAGACTTCTTTAAAGACGATCCGTATAAACAAGAATTAATCGATGCAATTCCTGAAGATGAAAATGTGACACTATATACACAAGGTGAATTCACTGACTTATGCCGTGGTGTACACGTACCATCTACTTCAAAAATCAAAGAGTTCAAACTATTATCTACAGCAGGTGCATATTGGCGCGGTGACAGCAACAATAAAATGTTACAACGTATTTATGGTACAGCGTTCTTTGATAAAAAAGAATTAAAAGCACATTTAAAAATGCTTGAAGAACGTAAAGAACGTGACCACCGTAAAATCGGTAAAGAATTAGACTTATTTATGAACAGTCAATTAGTAGGCGCTGGTTTACCATTATGGTTACCAAACGGTGCAACAATTCGTCGTGAAATTGAACGTTACATCGTAGATAAAGAAGTTAGTTTAGGCTATGACCATGTTTATACACCTGTTTTAGCTAATGTTGACTTATATAAAACTTCAGGACACTGGGATCATTACCAAGATGACATGTTCCCACCAATGAAATTGGACGAAACTGAAGAAATGGTTTTACGTCCGATGAACTGCCCACACCATATGATGATTTATAAAAATAAACCACATTCATACAGAGAATTACCAATTCGTATTGCTGAATTAGGTACAATGCATCGTTATGAAGCAAGTGGTGCGGTATCAGGCTTACAACGTGTACGTGGTATGACTTTAAATGACGCACACATCTTCGTACGCCCAGATCAAATTAAAGAAGAGTTCAAACGTGTAGTTGAATTAGTACAAGAAGTTTACAAAGACTTTGGTTTCGAAAACTACAGCTTCCGTTTAAGCTATCGTGATCCAGAAGATACAGAGAAATACTTCGATGATGATGAAATGTGGAACAAAGCTGAGGCAATGTTGAAAGAAGCAGTAGATGAAATGAACTTACCGTATGAAGAAGCGGTAGGGGAAGCAGCATTCTACGGTCCTAAATTAGACGTTCAAGTTAAAACAGCTATGGGTAAAGAAGAAACTTTATCAACAGTTCAACTTGACTTCTTATTACCAGAACGCTTCGACTTAGCTTATATCGGTAAAGATGGTGAAGAACACCGTCCAGTAGTTATCCACCGTGGTGTGGTATCAACTATGGAACGTTTCGTAGCATTCTTAACTGAAGAAACTAAAGGGGCTTTCCCAACTTGGTTAGCACCAATGCAAGTTGAAATCATCCCAGTTAATGTGGACTTACATTATGATTATGCACGTCAAATCCAAGATGAATTAAAATCACAAGGTGTGCGTGTAGAAATTGATGATCGTAATGAAAAAATGGGTTATAAAATCCGTGAAGCACAAATGCATAAAATCCCATATCAACTTGTAATTGGAGACAAAGAAATTGAAAACAATGAAGTGAACGTGCGTAAATACGGTTCTAAAGATCAAGAAACTGTAGAAAAAGATGAATTCATCTGGAATTTAGTCGATGAAATTCGTCTAAAAAAACAACGTTCAAATTAAGACCTTGAAATCAGTCTGGAATTAAGGTATATTACAATGTAGTTAATTAAATATTAAAAAAGTGTTAGAGGTTGCATCTTTGATGAGTTGCTTATCAGAAGCTTTATTGGAGCGTAGGTTGAATAAGTTAAAGGCAAAGATGCCGAAATTTACAATAGCCATAACTGTTGTATTTTGGGTCAGTTTCCGAATAGGAACTGGACTGTCACATAATGTGATGTGCTACCGTATATGATAAATTTCAAGTGATGGTCGCATATCTGTAGCGGCCATCATTTTTTGTATTCATGCAAGCCTCTATACTAAAGAAAGGAATCGATTATGAACAATCAATCTAATCAGGATGCAGGCATCCAAAGAGGTCTAAAAGACCGTCATATTTCCATGATCGCCATCGGGGGATGTATCGGAACAGGATTATTCGTTACATCTGGCGGTGCAATTCATGATGCTGGACCACTCGGCGCATTAATCGCCTACGCAGTTATCGGTATTATGGTGTTCTTCTTGATGACATCATTAGGAGAAATGGCAACGTACTTACCAGTATCTGGTTCATTCAGTACGTACGCAACACGATTTGTAGACCCATCATTAGGCTTTGCTTTAGGATGGAACTATTGGTTTAACTGGGTTATCACTGTAGCAGCTGACGTAACTATTGCAGCGCAAGTGATTCAGTACTGGGATCCAATGAAAGGCATTCCTGCATGGGCATGGAGTGTACTCTTCCTTATCATCATCTTCGCTTTAAACTCATTATCAGTTAGAGTGTATGGTGAAAGTGAATATTGGTTTGCATTAATTAAAGTAATAACAGTTATTGTCTTTATTGGTATCGGTTTACTTACTATTGTCGGTATCATGGGCGGTAAATTCATCGGATTTGAAACATTTACTTCTGGTGACGGCCCGATTTTAGGTGGTAATTTAGGCGGAAGCTTATTATCAATCTTAGGTGTATTCTTAATTGCTGGTTTCTCATTCCAAGGAACAGAGTTAATCGGTATTACAGCAGGGGAATCAGAAAATCCTGAACGTGCTGTACCAAAAGCAATTAAACAAGTATTCTGGAGAATTTTATTATTCTATATCTTAGCTATCTTTGTAATTGGTATGATTATTCCTTATACTCATCCAGCATTGATGGGCGGAGAAGATAACATCGCGACATCACCATTTACATTAGTATTTAAAAATGCTGGTTTAGCGTTTGCGGCATCATTTATGAACGCAGTTATCTTAACTTCAGTATTATCAGCAGGTAACTCTGGTATGTACGCATCAACACGTATGTTGTACTCTATGAGTAAAGATAAACTTGCAGCATCAGCATTTGGTAAAACTACAAAGCATGGTGTGCCATTCTTAGCATTAATCGCAACTGGCGCCGTAACAGTATTAATCTTCTTAATACAACGCTTAAGCGGTGATGCATATGAATACATCGTTGCAGCAAGTGGTATGACAGGCTTTATCGCATGGGTTGGTATTGCAATCAGTCACTATCGATTCAGACGTGCATTTAAAGTCCAAAATTATGATAAACATGAATTGAAATACAAAGCTAAATGGTTCCCATTCGGTCCGATTTTCGCAGGTATCTTATGTGTGATTGTTATTATCGGCCAAGATGTTGATTTCATTAAAACAGGTGATTTTGATCCAAATCGCTTCATTATCACTTACATGGGTATTCCAGTTTTCTTAGCATTCTTCTTGTATCATAAAATCAGATATAAAACTAAAAAAATTCCATTGAAACAAGTTGACTTAAGTCAAGACGTGGATATGAGCCAATTTAAATAAAGTTAAAAATTTTAATTGACTTTGTCTTGTAATGTTGATATGATTGTATACGTTGAATACGAAACGAACCAAGTAGAAGCTTCCCGCTTCTCACCTGTAGCGACGCTTAAGGCTGTTGGCAGGTCCAAAACAACGTTACAATGATGACGTTGACTTTATGGAAAAGAGCGGGCACTTCTGTGTCCGCTCTTTTTTACTTGGGATATTTCGTAAATATAACGGAGGTGTTAACCATAGCAAAAGATCAAACGCAAGTTAACGATAGAATTCGCGCAAGAGAAATTCGTGTCATTGGTCAAGACGGTGAACAAATCGGTGTTAAACAAAAACGTGAAGCATTAGAAATGGCTGATCGTGTTGGTTTAGATTTAGTCGTAGTAGCGCCTAACGCTAAACCACCTGTTGCTCGTATTATGGATTACGGTAAATACAAATTCGAGCAACAGAAAAAAGAAAAAGAAATGAAGAAAAAACAAAAAGTTATCAATGTTAAAGAAATTCGTTTAAGTCCAACAATTGAGGAACATGATTTCCAAACTAAGTTGAAACAAGGACGCAAATTCTTAACTAAAGGCGATAAATGTAAAGTTTCAATTCGTTTCAGAGGACGTGCCATCACTCATAAGGAAATTGGTCAACGTGTATTAGAGAAATTTGCAGGCGAATGCAAAGATATCGCTACAGTTGAACAAAAGCCTAAAATGGAAGGCCGTCAAATGTTTATTATGCTAGCACCACTAGCAGAAAAATAATTTTTAAAGATATTACAGGAGGAATTTCATTATGCCTAAAATGAAAACACACCGCGGAGCAGCTAAACGTGTTAAAAGAACTGCTTCAGGTAAATTAAAACGTTCAAGAGCTTATACTTCTCACTTATTCGCAAACAAAAGCACTAAACAAAAACGTCAATTACGTAAATCAGCTTTAGTTTCTAAAAGTGATATGAAACGTGTAGCACAATTATTAGCTTACAAAAAATAAGTTATTAACGAGATAAACACACAGGTCAGCTTTAGCTTTGAAATAAAGAAAGCGCCTGAAACAAATCAAAAATAATCAGAGTTATAGATATAACCAAGGAGGAATTCAATATGCCACGTGTTAAAGGTGGAACAGTAACAAGAGCGCGTCGTAAAAAAGTAATCAAATTAGCTAAAGGTTACTTCGGCTCTAAACATACTTTATATAAAGTAGCTAAACAACAAGTAATGAAATCAGGTCAATACGCATTCCGTGACCGTCGTCAAAGAAAACGTGATTTCCGTAAATTATGGATCACTCGTATCAATGCAGCAGCTCGTAACCACGGCTTAAGCTACTCAAAATTAATGAATGGCTTAAAACAAGCTGACATCGACATTAACCGTAAAATGCTTTCTGAAATTGCAATTTCAGACGACAAAGCTTTCGGCGAATTAGTTGAAAAAGCTAAAGCAGCTTTAAAATAATTCATTTACAATACTCAATCATTGGTAGATAAGCGTACTGATGATTGAGTTTTTTTAATACAACTTTACGTTGATTTTAAAACTTTGATAGAATACAGACAAGTACATAAACACAAAGTAAAGGAGAAACACATGTCGAAATTTGATGAAAGAATAATTGTAGTACCAAGAGAAATTGTTTTTAACAAAGAAAAAGACGCATTTAATGGTTTCTTATCAAAAAATGATCCGTCAGGGGAAGCGATTTTCGATAACTTAGACAAGTACGAAGTGAAACGTCGCGGTGATATGGAAGAAGATCCGACATATAAACAATTAATTTCATATTGTTTATTAGAGAACGAAAAGGGCGAAATATTAGTATATGAACGCCTTTCTGGTGGCGGTGAAAGTCGTCTGCATGGACAGTCATCAATTGGTGTCGGCGGTCATATGAATGATGTTATGGATGCACAATCTATTAATGAAGTCTTACGTGTGAACGCACAACGCGAACTAGAAGAAGAAGTCGGTCTTAACAGCAGCAAAACACAAAACATGGAATACATTGGTTTTATTAACGATGATACGAATGAAGTGGGAGAAGTTCATTTAGGTGTCGTATTTAAAATCAGAGTAGATTCAAATAGTGTAGAAGCAAAAGAAACTGACACACTTAAAATCAAATGGATGAATCAAGGTAAATTTGAAAATTACGATGATTTTGAAACATGGAGTGCATTAATCTTACAAGCATTTAATTAGAAGCGGGTGTTAATAATGACTGACATAATCCCATTTCCACAAAATCAATCTAAATTGATTAATGATATTAAAACATCTTTTAAGCATGAACAGTATGATGAGATGTATGATCTTTTTATGAAGTATGAAAAAGATTTTGAGCTCGATACTGACTTGGCTTTACTGAAGTGTGAAATGCTTCTGAGAATGGAACAATACTTAGAATTGCGTGAAGAAGCGATTATCTTGTTGAAACAAGGCTTCGATGCATATAATCGCTTAATGGTGTATTATATGACAAGTCTGCATGGGTTAGGCCAATATTATGAATGTGTTAACCTGTTCAATCAGATTATTGATCAAGTAAAAGATCATGATATACGCATGCAGTTGTTTCCAATTAAAGAAGATGCACAAATGCAGCTGAATCAAAATAAAAAGCACTATATTTCAAAAATGAGTCGCTTTACAACGCTGACTATTGATCAACAGTTATATTTATTATTCGATATGATGCATGAAGGCCAATATGGCTTTGCGGAAACTTTTGCGGAAATTTTAAATCAAGAACGACTTCATTCGCATGTGCAAACAATTATCTTAGAATATTTGAAAAAAGCGCAGTATCAACACGAAATCAATTTTGTTAAAAATAATGCAGAATTTAATGTCGTACCGAAAGCTCTGCCAGGACTTGAATATGCATCTTTTACACAAAAGGTAATTCCGGCGGTGATGCAACAATTTGAAGACCGATTCGGCAGTCAGATGCGAAGTGAAATTTCACAGATGTTGCAAGGTTTTGCAATTGGTATTTATCCATTGGAAATCGAACAAGAAGCACCTGTAGACGCATGGATTGACACATTCTTCAATTATATAGAAGATATGTTGAATCTATCAGAATCAGCAGAGAAACATATGAGTGAACCTGTCTTGATGTGGATTCATGCGATAGAACAGAATATCACTCAATAATTGGGGTAATATGATATTATTGACCTTGATAGAAAATGAAAAATTAGTTTGTTTTAACATTGCGTATACGTTCTAATCACCAGGTTTGTAACCAATTTATACGTATGCTATAATGAAAAAGTTGAAAAATTAAAAAAGGATTATCATGGAGGTTTTTATACATGACAGCAACATGGGAAAAAAAGGAAGGTAACCAAGGCGTTTTAGAAGTTACAGTTCCTGCTAAAAAAGTAGATCAAGCAATCGATCAAGCATTCAAGAAAGTAGTTAAACAAGTAAATATTCCTGGTTTCCGTAAAGGGAAAGTTCCTCGCCAAATTTTTGAACAACGTTTTGGTGTAGAAGCACTTTACCAAGATGCAGTAGATATCTTATTACCAGAAGCTTATGGTGAAGCTATCGAAGAAACTGGTATCAAACCAGTTGATCAACCAGAAATCGAAGTAACACAAATCGAAAAAGGTAAAGACTTGAAATTCAACGCTACTGTTACAGTTGAACCAGAAGTAAAACTTGGTGAATACAAAGGTCTTGAAATTGAAAGACAAAATGCTGAATTAACAGACGAAGAATTACAAGAACAAATTGATCACAGCTTAGGTCACTTAGCTGAAATGGTAATCAAAGAAGATGGTGCAGTTGAAGAAGGCGATACTGTAAACTTAGACTTCGATGGTTATGTTGATGGTGAACAATTTGAAGGCGGACAAGCTGAAGGTTACGATTTAGAAATCGGTTCAGGTATGTTCATCCCTGGTTTCGAAGAACAATTAGTTGGCTTAAAAACTGGTGAAGAAAAAGACGTTAAAGTTACATTCCCAGAAGAATACCACGCTGAAGAATTAGCTGGTAAAGAAGCAACATTCAAAGTAAAAATCAATGAAATCAAATACAAAAATGTTCCAGAATTAGACGATGAAATTGCGAACGAATTAGATTCAGATGCAGATAACGTTGATGAATATAAAGAAAATCTTCGCAAACGTCTTGAAGAAGAAAAGAAAGTCAATGCTGAAAATATTGAAAAAGAAGAAGCAATCAACAAAGCAGTTGAAAATGCTGAAGTAGATATTCCAGAAGCTATGATTAACACTGAGTTAAACCGTATGATGCAAGAATTCGAACAACGTATTCAACAATCAGGTCTTAACTTAGAAACTTACTTCCAAATCTCTGGTCAAGATGAATCTCAATTAAGAGAACAAATGAAAGACGACGCAGAAGCACGTGTTAAAACTAACTTAACATTAACTGCGATTGCGAATGCTGAAGACGTAGAAGCATCTGAAGAAGATGTTGATAAAGAGTTAGAAGCAATGAGCACACAATTCGGTATCTCTGCTGAAGATATCAAGAAAACATTAGGCAACACTGACTTAATTAAAGGTGATGTACGTGTTAAAAAAGTTATCGATTTATTAGTAGACAATGCTAAATTTGTTGAAGGTAAAGAAGATAACAAAGAAGAAGAAAAAGAAGAAAAATAATTCATTCATTTCCAATTGAATAAATGAATAGGTAGAGGGTGAAGTTGCATGATAACTGATTCATACTGAGATGCATGTGCATCATATGAATTAAAACATGTGATTTCATCCTCTACAGTGATTTACGGTCGAAATCATTTCGTTTTAGATATGCTTGTGCTATATTGTTTGTAAGCAATTTTGTTGCATAACCTTTACAAAATGATATATTCAATATACAAGTTGATAAAGTAATGAAATCACCATAGATAAAATAAAAATAATTGTAAATGAACTAAAACCTGCAAAAATGTCGGATATATACAGGTTTTAAAAGAAACGATAAAGTCTATAAACACATTTATTGCATACTATAAAGTGTTTTAGTATAGTCTTTATGGAATAGAGGTGTAAATAATAAATGTTTAAATTCAATGAAGATGAAGAAAAATTGAAATGTTCTTTCTGTGGTAAAGACCAAGACCAAGTTAAGAAACTTGTAGCTGGTAGCGGCGTGTACATTTGTAATGAATGTATTGAATTATGTTCAGAGATTGTTGAAGAAGAACTTGCGCAAACTGCTACAGAAGAATTTACAGATTTACCGACCCCGAAAGAGATTATGGATCAATTAAACAACTATGTAATTGGTCAAGAAAAAGCTAAGAAATCATTATCTGTTGCTGTATACAACCACTACAAACGTATCCAACAACTAGGACCGAATGATGACGATGTAGAACTACAAAAAAGTAACGTTGCTTTAATCGGACCTACAGGTAGCGGTAAAACATTACTTGCACAAACTTTAGCTAAAACATTGAATGTTCCATTTGCGATTGCGGATGCAACAAGTTTAACTGAAGCAGGTTATGTTGGTGAAGACGTAGAAAATATCTTACTACGTTTAATCCAAGCAGCTGACTTTGATATTGATAAAGCTGAAAAAGGTATTATTTACGTGGATGAAATTGATAAGATTGCACGTAAATCAGAAAACACTTCAATTACACGTGATGTGTCAGGTGAAGGTGTTCAACAAGCATTGCTTAAAATTCTAGAAGGTACAACTGCAAGCGTTCCACCTCAAGGCGGACGTAAGCATCCTAACCAAGAATTTATTCAAATTGATACAACGAATATCTTATTTATCCTTGGTGGTGCCTTTGATGGTATCGATGATGTCATCAAACGTCGTTTAGGTGAAAAAGTAATCGGCTTCGCAAGCAATGAAGCGGCGAAAGTTGATGAAAGTGCACTATTAGAACACATTCGTCCAGAAGATTTACAATCTTATGGATTAATTCCAGAATTTATCGGACGTATTCCAATTGTCGCAAACTTAGAAACATTAGATATTTCAGCATTGAAAAATATCTTAACGCAACCTAAGAATGCGTTAGTTAAACAATACAAAAAAATGCTTGAGCTAGATCATGTTGAACTAGAATTTACTGAAGAAGCTTTAACAGCGATTGCTGAAAAAGCTATCGAACGTAAAACTGGTGCACGTGGCTTACGTTCAATCATTGAAGAGTCATTAATTGAAATCATGTATGATATTCCATCTACAGATGATGTAGCAAAAGTGGTTATTACTGCTGATACAATCAATAATGAATCTACACCAGAATTGTACGATGCAGAAGGTAACAAAGTGAATTTAGAAAAAACTTCTGCATAGTTTAGATAAATCAAGCACTCTTTTACTCTGTTGAGAGTATGAGAGTGCTATTTTTATGGGCATTTTTGATAATAGATTCACTTTTAAAATTAAAATTTGATATAATGAAACGCGAATCAATCTAAAAGTAGTAGAAAAGAGGTCGAATATGAATATCAACCCAAATAATATAGAACTGTTAATCAGTGCAGTCAAACCCGATCAGTATCCAGAAACAGGGCTTGATGAAGTGGCGTTAAGCGGGCGTTCAAATGTAGGCAAATCAACGTTCATCAATAGTATGATTGGACGTAAAAATATGGCAAGAACTTCACAACAGCCAGGGAAAACACAAACATTGAATTTTTATGATATAGATCAACAACTTGTTTTTGTGGATGTACCAGGTTATGGCTATGCGAAAGTAAGTAAAAAGCAGAGAGAACAGTTTGGTAAAATGATAGAAAAATATATTACTGAACGTGAACAATTGAAGCTGGTAATCCAATTAATTGATATTAGACATGCGCCGACTCAAGACGATGTACTGATGTATGATTTCTTAAAGTATTATGATCTGCCGGTTTTAATCATTGCGACGAAACAAGATAAAATCGCTAAAGGTAAGATTCAAAAGCATCTTAAAGTGATTAGAGAAAAACTTGAAATGGAAAGTGAAGATACAATTATCAGTTATTCATCGATAAATAATAAGAATCAACAAGTGATATGGAATGCGATTCAAAGTTATTTATAATGAGTTTTATGTAAAAAGATGACCTTTATCATTTATGAAACCTATGAATCATGATAAAGACTGTGAGTATCAACTTTTTAGCAAATGTGTCAATAATATGGATGTAGTTAGCATTTAAAGTGAAATATGACAAAATTATGACTAGACCTTTTCTAGATTAGAATATTTCTAATTAAAAAGGTTTGATGACTTTAAGGTTTAAATTTGTGTGTTATAATTAGTGTACTGTCAATAGTATGGAGGGCGTTAAAAATGCATATAATTGCGATAAGCATCAACCATCGTACCGCTGATGTAGCACTGAGAGAGAAAGTTGCTTTCAAAGCTGATGCCATACAAGAATCGCATATTGATTTATTTGAAACTAAATCAATATTAGAAAACGTGATTTTATCAACATGCAACCGAACAGAAGTCTATGCAGTAGCAGACCAGATTCACACTGGACGTTATTACATCCAACGCTTTTTAGCGCGTAAATTCGGTTTAGAAGTTGAAGAAATCAAATCAATGTCTGAAGCATTGGTGGGGGATGAAGCTGTAGAACATTTATTTAATGTAACTTCAGGCTTAGATTCTATTGTGTTAGGGGAAACACAAATTCTTGGCCAAATGAGAGATGCATTCTTTACAGCGCAAGAAGTTGGTACAACAGGTACGATTTTCAATCATTTATTTAAACAAGCAATCACATTTGCGAAACGTGCACATCATGAATCAGATATTGCTGATAATGCTGTCAGTGTTTCATATGCAGCCGTAGAATTAGCTAAAAAAGTATTCGGCAATCTTAAATCACAACACGCTGTGATTATTGGTGCCGGCGAAATGAGTGAACTCTCATTACTGAACCTAATGGGTTCAGGTATCGAACATGTTACGGTTGTGAATAGAACAGCTGAGCGTGCACGTCAATTAGCAGAGAAGCATCAAGCTTCTTATGCCACTATGGAAGAATTAGAAAACTTATTAGTCAATGCGGATATAGTAATTAGTTCAACAAGTGCATCTGACTATATTATTACTCGAAATATGATGGATTCTGTAAAACGTCAACGTAAACAAGAGTCAATGGTTTTAATCGATATTGCGGTACCTAGAGATATTGATCCAGCTATTGAATCCGACATGAACATTTTCAGCTACGATATCGATGACCTTAAAGGACTTGTTGATGCTAATTTACGTGAAAGAGAAGCAGCAGCAGCGCAAATCGCTGAACAAATTCCACATGAAATCGCAACGCATAACGATTGGGTCAACATGTTAGGTGTCGTTCCTGTTATCAGAGCTTTACGTGAAAAAGCAATGCATATCCAACAAGAAACTATGGATAGCATTGACCGTAAATTACCTGATTTAAGTGAACGTGAACGTAAAGTGATTTCTAAACATACTAAAAGTATCATTAATCAAATGTTGAAAGATCCGATTAAACAAGCTAAAGAATTGAGTAATGATAAAAATAGCAGTGAAAAATTAGAGCTGTTCCAAAATATCTTTGATATTGAAGCTGAAAGTGAATATGAAAAGAGTGTTGCAAAAAAAGAACGCCGACTTTCAGCAAGACAAATCTTAGGTTTTGATTAAACAGCCATAGTATGGTGATGATATGCAAGATATATTTTTCGTGCGTTTCCATGAAGTAACCTTGCTGATTTATTTACTCAGTATTTCTTGCTATTTTTATGATTTTTTTAAAAAGAATCATAAAATTAGAACCTTAGGGTTCTACACACTAGGGATTGTTTGGTTACTGCAAACAATCTCTTTGTCTTTATATATCAATATGGCCAGAGCGGTTCCGCTCGGTTCGGTCTTTGATGTGTTTTATTTTTTGAACTGGATGATTTTATCGATTTCTATAGTCATCAGTGTTGTAAAACATTTAGACTTTTCTATATTTTTGTTTAATGCCATTGGGTTTGTTGTGATGTCGATACATACCTTCAGACCAAATGAAACATATATTCGAGATGCAGAATTCAATGTTAATCATGAATTGTTGATTATACATGTTTCGCTGGCCATTATCAGTTATGCATTATTTTCACTCGCATTTGTAAATGGTGTGTTATATGTATTGCAGTATCGTAACCTTAAACACAAGCATTTCGATCAAAAATATTTTAGAATAGGTAGTGTGTACAGCTTAGAAAAGATGACGTTTTATTCAACAGTCATCGGATTAGTTATTTTAATTATCGGAGTAATTTTAGGCGCACAATGGGGTTTTCAGACAATAGGTTTCAATATTTTGTTAGATCCTAAAGTGGTATCTTCAATAATTGTAATGATTTGTTATGGTATCTACATTCTCTTACGAACAAGAAAATGGGTAAGCCCTTTAAATCATGTTTTATTTAATATGCTGATTTATCTTTTCAGTATGTTCAACTTATTGTTTATTTCTCATTTTCCGAATTTCTTCGGATAAAGTATAACCTTATGCAGAGGAGGACGTTGGCATGCGTAAGCTTGTCGTTGGTTCAAGAAGAAGTAAATTGGCATTGACTCAGAGTCGTCAATTTATTGAAAAGTTAAAAGAGGTACAACCAGATTTAGATATTGAAATCAAAGAAATCGTCACAAAAGGTGATCAGATTGTAGATAGACAACTTTCTAAAGTCGGGGGTAAAGGTTTGTTTGTTAAAGAAATACAACAAGCCTTATTTGACCATGAGATTGATTTAGCCATTCACTCTTTAAAAGACGTGCCAAGTGAATTACCAGAAGGGCTAACTCTTGGCTGTGTTCCTGATAGAGAAATTCCATTTGATGCATTTATTTCTAAAAATCATGTGAAACTTGCAGATTTACCGGATGGTAGCATTGTTGGTACAAGTTCTTTAAGACGGGGCGCTCAAATCCTAGCAAAATACCCTAATCTTGAAATCAAATGGATTAGAGGTAATATCGATACAAGACTTAATAAACTAGAAACTGAAGATTATGATGCGATTATTCTCGCAGCTGCAGGCCTACGTAGAATGGGCTGGTCTGATGATATCGTTACCGAGTATTTACAACCGGATTTACTCATTCCAGCAATTGGTCAAGGTGCACTAGGAATTGAATGTCGTAGTGATGACGAAGAACTTTTAGACCTGTTGAAAAAAGTGCATAATCAAAGCGTAGCAGAATGTGTTACTGCAGAGCGTACGTTCCTTAAAGAAATGAACGGTAGTTGCCAAGTCCCTATTGGAGGTTACGCAACTGTTGATAATGACGGACAGCTAACATTTACAGGCTTGATCATGTCACCTGACGGTAAACAACGCTTTGAACATACAGTTAACGGCCAAAATCCAGTTGAACTTGGCAAAGCAGCAAGTGATGTCTTGAAAGAACAAGGTGCATATGAAATCATTAAAGCATTAAATGATGAAGCCTAATCTATAAGTCGGAGATGAATTGCTATGAGTGCATCAGTCATAATGACGCAATCTAGTTCAATGCCAACAGAAGATCAAAGATGGATACATTTGCCTTTTATTAAATTAGAACCACTCGCTTTTGATGATTCTGTATTAAATCGTTCTTATACTTGGCTTGTATTTTCTTCTAAAAATGCAGTGCGATATTTTTTACCGTATCTTTCACTATTACGCTATGAAAAGGTAGCAGTTATAGGTGAAAAAACACAACGCTTTTGTGAACAACATGGTATAGAAGTAGATTTTTGTCCTGAAGATTTTTCACAAGAAGGATTTCTAGATAAGTTTACGTTCAAAGAAGGAGCCTCTATTTTTATACCCAGCAGTAAAGCAGCACGACCTATATTAGAAGAGGTATTAAAAGAACGTGGGGCAGATGTGGTAAAAATTGATTTATATGAACCTGTTGAGCATCAACAGAATATTCTTTATGCGATTAAGTTGTTAAAAGAACAGTCAGCTGATGGTATTGCATTTGCGAGTTCATCTTCCGCTGAGAACTTTTTTAAAGCATTGAAACGATGCCAAGTACAACCTGATTTTGAGTGTTATGCTATTGGTCAACCAACTTATGAAACAGTTCGTAAAAATGGTTATGATGCTGTCATAGCACGAAAACAAACAATTGATGGTTTAATCTATACAATAAAAGAAAGTAGGAATCTTAAATGAGTTTTGATAGACACAGAAGACTACGTATTAATGAATCAATGCGCAGTCTTGTAAGAGAAAATCACGTACGTAAAGAAGATTTGATTTATCCTATCTTTGTCGTAGAAAGAGACGATGTTAAACAAGAAATTCCATCTATGCCAGGGATTTATCAAATCAGCTTGAATCACCTAGAAGAAGAATTGCAAGAAGCTTATGATTTAGGTATCAGAGCGGTGATGTTCTTTGGTGTCCCAAATGAAAAAGATTCAGTGGGTACAGGTGCTTATGCACATGAAGGTATCATTCAACAGGCAACTAGAAAATCTAAAAAACTTTATCCAGACATGTTAGTGTTAGCAGATACATGTTTATGTGAATATACAGATCATGGCCACTGCGGTTTAATTGATGATCATACACATGATGTTGATAATGATAAAACATTACCATTGCTTGTGAAAACAGCAATTTCTCAAGTAGAAGCGGGTGCTGATATTATTGCACCAAGTAATATGATGGATGGTTTTGTGACTGAAATTCGTAAAGGTTTAGATGATGCAGGTTACTACAATATTCCAATCATGAGCTATGGTATTAAATATGCATCAAGTTTCTATGGTCCATTCCGTGATGCTGCTGAATCAACACCATCATTTGGTGATCGCAGAACATATCAAATGGATCCAGCTAACCGTCGTGAAGCACTGCTTGAACTTGAAAGTGACTTAAAAGAAGGTGCAGATATGATGATTGTGAAACCTGCGTTAAGTTACTTAGACATTATCAGAGATGTTAAAGAAAGAACGAATGTTCCAGTTATCGCATATAATGTCAGCGGTGAATACAGTATGGTTAAAGCAGCTGCATTACAAGGATGGATTGACGAAGAACGTAACGTTATGGAACAAATGGTTTCAATGAAACGTGCAGGTGCAGACATGATTATTACGTATTTCGCGAAAGATGTTTGTCGTTATTTAGATAAGGAGGACAAATAAATGAGTTACGAAAAGTCTATTGAAGCATTTAAAAAAGCAGAACAATTAATGCCCGGCGGTGTGAATAGTCCAGTTCGTGCATTTAAATCTGTAGATATGCCAGCAATCTTTATGGATCATGGTAAAGGTTCTAAAATCTATGATATCGATGGAAATGAGTATATTGATTATGTATTAAGCTGGGGACCTTTAATTTTAGGTCATGAAAACAAACAAGTGATTGACAGCTTGCATAAAGCAGTCGATAAAGGTACAAGTTTTGGTGCTTCTACATTAGAAGAAATTAAATTGGCAGAACTTGTAGTCGACCGTGTACCATCAATTGAAAAAGTCAGAATGGTTTCATCAGGTACGGAAGCAACTCAAGATACAATTCGTTTGGCTAGAGGTTACACAGGCCGCGATAAAATCGTGAAGTTTGAAGGCTGCTACCATGGTCATAGTGACTCACTTTTAATTAAAGCGGGTTCTGGTGTTGCGACTTTAGGTTTACCAGATTCTCCTGGCGTACCTGAAGGAACAGCAAAAAGTACGATTACAGTGCCTTATAACGATTTAGATGCGATTAAACAAGCGTTTGAAATGTATGGCGATGACATTGCCGGCGTGATTGTAGAACCTGTAGCAGGTAATATGGGGGTTGTTCCACCAATTGAAGGTTTCTTACAAGGATTAAGAGATATCACGAATGAGTATGGTTCATTATTAATCTTTGACGAAGTTATGACTGGCTTCAGAGTTGGTTATAACTGTGCACAAGGTTACTTCGATGTTATGCCTGACTTAACTTGCTTAGGTAAAGTAATCGGTGGCGGTTTACCAGTCGGTGCATTCGGCGGTAAAGCGGAAATTATGGATAAAATTGCGCCAGTTGGTTCAATTTATCAAGCAGGTACATTATCAGGTAACCCATTAGCAATGACAAGTGGTTATGAAACATTGAGTCAACTTACACCAGAAAGCTACGAATACTTCAATGAACTTGGAGATATTTTAGAAGAAGGTTTGAAAAAAGTTGCGAAAAAACATAATGTACCATTAACAGTTAACCGAGCAGGTTCAATGATTGGTTACTTCTTAAATGAAGGTCCAGTGACTAACTTTGCTCAAGCAAACCAAAGTGACTTGAAACTCTTCTCAGAAATGTATCGTGAAATGGCTAAAGAAGGCGTCTTCTTACCACCATCTCAATTCGAAGGTACATTCTTATCTACTGCGCATACAAAAGAAGATATTGAGAGAACAATTGAAGCGTTTGATAAAGCATTTGAACGCGTCACAAATAAATAATATAAATTCACTTAATTATAGAGTGAGATATCAAATTCTAGGTGTCTCACTCTCTTTTTGTATAAATTATTTTTGTGAACGATTATAATATCGGTTAGAAATCAATTCTTATAACTTTCGTATAAAGCGTGTTATGATGATAATGAATGAAAAGTAGTGGGATAAGGGTAGTGGTAATCAATGAATAAAAAATTGCGTAATAATATTATCGTATTATTACTGGCAATCGTTATCAGTTTGATTCTATCTGCAATGAATATCATGCTGCCTTATATGTTTGGTCCTATAATCGCAAGTATCATTTGTATCCGAGTCTTCAAGTTGGAAGTAGAATGGCCGTTTTGGCTCAGTCAGTTGGGTTTAATTTTACTAGGGGTACAAATTGGATCCACATTTACACGGACGGTTTTAAATGATATTACGCAAAACTGGTTATCTATTGTTTTAGTAACAGTATTGCTGTTGGGGATGGCAATACTGATTGCATATTTCTTTAAAAAGATTGCAAAAGTAAATAATGAAACAGCATTGTTAAGTGTTATTCCTGGAGCATTAAGCCAGATGTTAATTATGGCTGAGGAAGACAAGCGTGCCAATATATTAGTAGTGAGTTTAACACAGACTTCACGTGTTATCTTCGTAGTCATCTTGGTTCCAATGATGTCTTATTTTATGTCGAGTGGAAGCGAAGAAGCATCTAGCAGTAAATTGGTGGAACTTGAACCGCTCACTCACGTGTTGAATATTGGACAAATCGTATTGTTGATTGTTGCTATTGCGATCGTTTACTTTGTAATGGCAAAAATTAATTTTCCAACGAAGCAATTGCTGGCTCCAATTGTGGTATTAATTGCTTGGAACATGTTTACGAATGAAACATTTTCACTGGATAACTATTTAATTGCGGCAGCACAGATTGCCTATATGATTAGAATCGGTATTCAAATTTCTAAATTAATGAATGATTTAAAAGGACGCGTGGCAGTTGCTATTGCTTTCCAAAATGTAATGCTCATCTTATTAGCTGGTGTCATGGTCTATTTAATATCACTCTTTAATCATATGCCGTTAAATGATTTATTCTTAGGTGCAGCACCCGGAGGTATGAGTCAAATAGTCTTGGTTGCGATGGAAACACATGCTGATGTAGCCATCATTTCTAGTTTCCATATCTTTAGAATTTTCTTCATTTTATTCTTAATCGCGCCAATCATAAAATATTTCTTAAGCTATACTGAGCGTAAACTGAATAAGTAGCACATGAAAATAACCGCCCGATGAGGCGGTTATTTTGTATATATCTTATTAAATTAATGTGTTTCACCTAATGCGATAGTTTCATCACGATTATCTGCTGATAACTCTGAGATTGCCGCTTCCAGCCCTTTAACAATAGTACCTAGCGCCATAGAAGGTGTATTCGGTTTATTCGTGACTTGTTCAGGAATGAACGGTACATGAATAAAACCAAATTTAATATAAGGGAAAGTAGTCGCATGCAAATATCCTAATTGATAGAGTACATGATTACATACAAAAGTTCCTGCAGTATTTGAAAGTGAAGCAGGAACACCTGCATCTTTAATCGCTTGTGTCAGGCGTTTTACTGGCATATTTGAAAAGTAAGCAGGTGCGCCATCTTCTTGAATAACTTCATCAATGGGTTGATTACCTTTATTATCTGCAATTCTTGCATCATCTACATTAATGCCGACACGTTCGGGTGTTAAATCAAATCTGCCGCCAGCTTGTCCAATAGCAAGTACCGCATCATATGTTTCAATTTTAAGTTGTTGTTTAATAGCTTCAACTGATTCATTGAATACAGTAGGGATTTCTAATTTAGTAATCGTATGTTCACCGATTGTTTCTGGTAATAACTTCACTGCTTCTAAAGCTGGATTTGTTTTTTCTTTGCCAAACGGATCAAAAGCTGTAACTAAAATATTCATGTTATCTTCTCCTTTATCTGTTTATTAAAATGCCCAGAAATACATTAATCCGATATGTACTAAGATTAATATGAAAGCCACTGGGATTTGTGCTTTGATGACACTGAATTCATTTTTCATTTCTAATAAAGCAACAGGTAATGTATTGAAGTTTGCGGCCATTGGCGTTAATAAAGTACCACAGAAACCACCGGTCATCGCTAGTGCACCAGCAATTGCAGGGTCAGCACCTTGTGCAATGACGAAAGGAATACCAATACTTGCGGTAATAACAGTAAAAGCTGCAAATGCATTACCCATCAACATTGTGAAAATGACCATACCTAATATATACGCAGTGGCGCCAATTAAGTGATTGCCTTCAGGTAAGAAACTTGAAATACCGTTAGAAATCACTTTGCCAACACCGCTGACTGTAAATAGTACTCCTAATGCTGCTAAGAATTGCGGTAAGATACCAACTGTCCCAACTTGTTGTGTCAATCTATCACTGTCATATAACATGTATTTTGCTTTAGGCTTGATAATGAAATACGCAGCAATCAAACCGACAACTGAAGCAATTCCTAAGCCAATGGCGCCGCCAAGGGGTGTCCAGTTTGAAATGATGACAGCTACAACAGCTAAAACAACTGCTGGCCAAAAGAGTTTATTGCCAAAACGTTCAGCGCCTTGATTACCTTGTTCCTCAGTAACGTCCACGATGTTTTTGATAGTAACCTGACGTGTTAATGTTAATAGTCCCATTAACAAGATAAGTGCACCATTGATTACGTTTGGTATATACGGTCCAAAAATAAATGTTATCGCAAGCAATACCCAAAAGAGGGCAGTGCCAATACGTTTTTCTTTGTTTGAATCTCGCAATACACGGTAGGCTGTATAAAGTAATTGGATACCAATTAAAATATAAAAGAACTCAAGGATAGTTTCTAATGTATGTTGACTCATGCTTGATCCTCCTTGTTTCTGTATTTACGTTCTAAGTAACGGTCTAACAAAATATTTTTAACTACGACAATCAGAATTGTGATGATTGCGATTGGTACAGAAGCAAGCGCTAAACTGACCGCATTGACTTTAATATCAAGTGAATTAAATGTACCGACCATTAAAAGTACGCCAGCAGCACCTACAAATAAATTCTGGCCAAAGAAGTTACCGTAGTTCTCCATAGCCGAAGCTTCTGCTTTAATTTTCTCCACATCTTTTTCATCGATTTGTTCAGGTTTTAAATTATATTTTGTTTTCAATGCCCCTTGAACCATCGGATTAATTAACGGACGTACGAATTGAGGATGACCTCCGATCCGAATGGAAGCGAGTCCTGCAATTTCTCTAATTAATAAATATAAGGATAATAAACGTCCGCTGGTCATGGATTTAACCTTTCCGATTAATACGGTTGCTTGTTTTTTTAATCCAAATCGTTCAATTAAACCAACCATAGGTAAGGTTAATAAGAAAAGAGATACCAGGCGATTATCGACAAAGGCTTTGCCGAGGACGTCTAATATTTCAAAGAAATCCATACCGGATACAAGTCCGGTTACAATCGCAGCAGCTAAAATAACCGCAATCGTATCAAACTTAAATAGGAATCCGATAATAATAACTAGAATACCTATTAATTTTAACCATTCCATAAAATGCCCCCTTAAAATTTAATATATTTGATATTCTAGCATAAAATAGAGAGAATTTTACGACAATTTTAAATTTTAAAATAAAATAGGAACACAACCGTGCTCCTACTCTACTGTTTTGATGGCTTATAAGGACAACCAATCAAGTGGGCGTCATAGAGACCTGCTGCTTCTAAAAATGAAAACATCGTTACAGGACCCATAAACTTAAAGCCATATTTCTTTAAGTCTTTAGACATTTTTTTAGCACGTTCATCAACGGTGATACGGTCTTTAGATGAACGATATCGCAAATCAATCGGCTGATTATCAACGTATGACCACAGAAAATCACTAAAACTGCCATGTTCTTTTTCAATTTGAATATAGCCTTTTGCTTGGCTGACAATTGCTTCTAACTTCTTTCTATAATGAACGATATTAGGAAATTCCATGAGTTCATCAATATCTTTTTCTGTCATTTGTGCAATTTTATGAGGGTCAAATTGATAGAAAGCATCACGATATGCAGGACGTTTCTTTAAAATCGTTAACCAAGAAAGTCCTGCATGTTGTGATTCTAGAGCCATTAGTTCAAATAATTTTTGACTATCATAAAGCGGCTGACCCCATTCTTTATTATGATATTCAATATAGAGTGGATCAGTTGTGTTGAATGCACATTCATTCATAAAATTTCATTCCTTCGCATTGACTTATTTTAGAGTTCTATTATACTATAAATTAGTAGAGAATATGATTTCGGGAAGAGTAGACAGTTGATTAATTTCAAAGAGAATGTATGGTTGGTGAAAATACATAATTGATGCTGTTGAAGGTAGCCCGCTTAGATCTTTAGCTGAACAGTACAGTAGGTTAAAGCGTGTATTGAGCGTTAATCATTATGAAGTGCAATATAGATGAACTATGTTGAATTTAGGTGGTACCACGGAACATCCGTCCTATGTATAGGAACGGGTGTTTTTTATTTTAAGGAGGAATTGTCCTATGGAAATGAAACCAAAATACAATCCGAATGAGGTTGAAGCTGGACGCTATCAAGAATGGGTAGAGAAAGGCTATTTCAAACCTAGCGGAGACACATCAAAAGAAACATATACGATTGTTATCCCACCTCCGAATGTAACTGGTAAATTACATTTAGGTCATGCTTGGGATACAACGTTACAAGACATTTTAACACGTATGAAACGTATGCAAGGTTACGATACTTTGTATCTGCCTGGTATGGACCATGCGGGTATTGCGACACAAGCAAAAGTTGAAGCAAAATTACAAGAACAAGGTATTTCAAGACATGACTTAGGTCGTGAGAAATTCTTAGAAGAAGTTTGGAGCTGGAAAGAAGAATATGCTTCATTTATTCGTCAACAATGGGCGAAATTAGGTCTTGGACTTGATTATGATAGAGAACGCTTCACATTAGATGAAGGCTTAAGTAAAGCGGTTAAAAAAGTCTTTGTAGATATGTATAACAAAGGTTTAATTTATCGTGGCGAACGTATTATCAACTGGGACCCTGTTGCGAAAACAGCGATTTCTGATATTGAGGTTATTCACGAAGACACACCAGGTAAATTTTATCATTTTAAATATCCTTACGCTGATGGCGAAGGATATATTGAAATTGCTACAACACGTCCTGAAACAATGTTAGGGGATACTGCAATTGTCGTTAACCCTAATGATGAACGTTATAAAGATGTTATTGGCAGAAAAGTTATTTTGCCGATTGTCGGTCGTGAGTTGCCAATTTTAGCAGATGAATATGTAGACGTTGAATTTGGTAGTGGTGCTATGAAAGTAACACCAGCACATGACCCTAATGACTTTGAATTAGGTAAAAGACATAACCTTGAATCTATTATCGTCATGGATGAATCAGGTAAAATGAATGACAAAGCTGGTAAATACGAAGGTATGGACCGCTTCGAATGTCGTGACCAATTAGTAGAAGACTTAAAAGCAGAAGACTTAGTGATTAAAATTGAAGATCACACACATGCTGTTGGACATTCTGAAAGAAGCGGTGCCATCGTAGAACCTTACTTATCTACACAATGGTTCGTAAATATGGAACCTCTAGCAAAACGTGCACTTGATAATCAAAAAACAGATAATCGTGTGAATTTTGTACCTGAACGTTTTGAACATACATTTAATCAATGGATGGAAAATATCCGTGACTGGACAATTTCACGTCAATTATGGTGGGGTCACCAAATCCCAGCTTGGTATCATAATGAAACAGGCGAAATTTATGTAGGAGAAGAAGCACCAGAAGATATTGAAAACTGGACACAAGATGAAGATGTACTAGATACATGGTTCTCTAGTGCTTTATGGCCATTCTCAACACTTGGTTGGCCAGATACTGAAGCAAAAGATTTTGAACGCTACTATCCAACTAATGCATTAGTTACAGGTTATGACATTATCTTCTTCTGGGTTGCACGTATGATTTTCCAAGGATTAGAATTTACAGATCAACGTCCTTTCAACGATGTATTATTACATGGTTTAGTTCGTGCTGAAGATGGTCGTAAAATGAGTAAATCATTAGGTAACGGTGTAGATCCTATGGATGTTATCGACCAATATGGTGCAGATAGCTTAAGATATTTCTTAGCTACAGGTTCATCTCCAGGTCACGATTTACGTTACTCAACTGAAAAAGTAGAATCAGTTTGGAACTTCATTAACAAAATTTGGAACGCTGCACGTTTCAGCTTGATGAATATTGGTGAAGACTTCAAATTTGAAGATATCGACTTATCTCAAAACTTATCACTTGCTGATAAATGGATTTTAACGCGATTAAACGAAACAGTTAAAACGGTAACTGACTTAAGTGATAAATATGAATTTGGTGAAGTTGGACGTGCTTTATATAACTTTATTTGGGATGAATTCTGTGACTGGTATATCGAAATGAGTAAAATTCCAATGAATGGTGAAGACGAAGCGCAAAAACAAGTTACACGTTCAGTCTTATCTTATGTATTAGACCGTACAATGCGTATGTTGCATCCTTATATGCCATTTGTGACAGAAGAAATTTGGCAAAACTTACCGCATGAAGGTGAAACAATTGTGACAAGCGCTTGGCCACAAGTTCAAACTGAATTTATGTATGAAGACAGTAAACAAGCGATGCAATATGTCGTAGAAATTATTAAAGCTGTCCGTCAAGCTCGTTCAGAAGTGAACACACCGCTTTCAAAAGCAATTCCGATTTATATTAAAACGAAAAATGCGGAAATCACTCAAATGCTTGAAGAAAATAAACATTACATTGACCGCTTCGGCCACCCAAGCGAGTTAATCATTTCAACAGATATCGAAACACCTGATAAAGCAATGACTTCTGTAGTCGGTGCAGGTGAAGTGATTTTACCATTAGAAGGTTTAATCGATATGGATAAAGAGATTGCACGTTTAGAAAAAGAATTAGATAAATGGCAAAGCGAACTTGATCGTGTCGATAAAAAATTATCAAACGAAAACTTCGTTAATAAAGCGCCTGAAAAAATTATCAATGAAGAACGTGCCAAAAAAGAAGATTATCAAGAAAAATATGATAGCGTCAAAGCTAGAATTGAACAATTAAAAGCATAGGAGTCCTGATAATGAATTACCTAGACAGCTTATATTGGATACACGAAAGAAATAAGTTTGGTATCAAACCAGGCACAAAACGCATGGAGTGGATGCTAGAACGCCTAGGTCATCCAGAACAAAACATTAAAGGCATCCATGTCGGCGGAACAAATGGCAAAGGTTCTACAGTCGCATATCTACGTGCTGCACTTGTCGAGAATGGTTATGATGTCGGTACATTTACTTCACCCTATATTGAAACGTTCAATGAAAGAATCAGCTTAAACGGGATGCCAGTCAGCGATGATGTTATCGTTGACCTGGTTGCTCGTGTGAAGCCGGTAAGTGAAGAGATGGAAGCGGAAACTGAATATGGAACAGCAACTGAATTTGAAATTATAACAACGATGATGTTCTTATACTTCGGCGCGATCCGACCTGTAGACTTTGTGATTGTTGAAGCAGGACTTGGTATTAAAAATGATTCGACAAATGTATTTTCACCTATTTTGACAATTCTAACGAGCATTGGTTTAGATCATACAGATTTATTAGGTTCAACTTATTTGGATATTGCTAAAGATAAAGGTGATATTATTAAAGCGGATACGCCGTTTGTTTATTCTGTTAAAGAAGATGATGCTTTAAAATACTTGAGCGAATATGCAGAAAAACAACAAGCGCCTGCTTATGAGTTGGATAAAGATATTTCTGTTGTTTCAGAAGAAGATGAATTTACGTATCGCTTTAAAGATTATGAATTAGAAAACATAGCGTTGCATATGCTTGGCGAACATCAAAAAGAAAATGCAGCTTTAGCGATTACAGCGTTAATTGTGATGTTTGAAGCGGGTCAAATTCAGTTAGACTTCAATAAAATGATTAAAGCTATGGAAGAAGTCAGCTGGACAGGGCGTATTGAAGAAGTTAAAGAAAAACCGCTTATGATTATTGATGGCGCTCATAATAATGAAAGCATCGATGCATTAGTGAGTACAATTCAAAATTATTATCATAAAGATAAGGTTGATATTTTGTTCTCAGCTGTAAGCGGCAAACCAATTCATCATATGTTAGAAGATTTAGGACAAATTGCAGATCATGTTTATATCACAGACTTTGATTTCTATCGTGCGAAGCCAAAAGAAGAAATCGCAAATGAAGCAGAACATTTTGATCCAATTTTAATTGATGACTATGTAGACTTTGTAGAGAATTATGAAGGCGATACATTGGTTATTACTGGCAGCTTATACTTCATCAGTGAAGTGAAAGCAAAAGTGAACTTTGAAGCTTAATGGCTTTAATTAAATATTAAATACTAAACTCCTTTTGAGATGACGTTTATTCACGGCCATTTCAGAAGGAGTTTTTAATGTTTTCTGTATGTAAAAATGACAATTATATATGGTGTTTGTTCGTAAAAAATTAAAATAAAATATTTTATACATACTATTTGAAAATGACCTTCCTAGCACGTATAATAACGTTGATATTTCAGAAAGTAGGTGAAGCTTCTGCACGTTATTGTAGCTGTCCTAATCACTTCAGTGCTTGAAAGTTTTTTGTATCAACTGTGTTTTGTTAAAACATTAAACTTCAGTTATATGAAACAACGTTCAAAATGTGAAACGTGTCATCATGATTTAAAATGGTATGATTTAGTTCCGATTATTAGTTTTGTGATATTAAAAGGTCAATGCCGGTATTGTAGGCACAAACTCTCTAAATTACATGTTATAGGTGAATTATGTGCGTTATTGCCAATCGGTTTGCTTGTTTTCAATGTAATTTACCCATCTTCTGCATTATTTCTTGCTTTATATTTATTTCTGCTCGTTGCTGCACTGTATGATATGCATACACATACGATTCCCGTCCACTTTGTTTTAATTTTTATTATAGTTGTCATAGCCTTAGCGCCAAAGGTGTTTATAACGCAAATTGTTATTGTAATTTTGCTTCACATTTTATTTATACTTGCACCTCATGCGATAGGGTACGGAGACATTTTAATTTTCACTTTACTCAGTCTCGTCTTTCCTTATTTATTTTTCCTCATGATATTCTGTATGACTTTTATTATTGGTGGTTTATTTATGATAATGTTTCGTTTGTTCACGAAGCGTAGAATATTAGAAGTGCCGCTTATCCCTTTTATTTTTATCAGCTTTTTAACTATTTCTATCTTTTATCCTAACTTATTATTTATACTTCACTTTTATTAAACGGAGGTTTCATTTTGAATATAAAACACTTACCTGATTGTGATAAACCTAGAGAGAAGCTTATAGCTAAAGGAGCGCAACACTTATCTGAGTCCGAGTTGCTTGCCATATTGATTAATACTGGCAGAAAAGGGCGGTCTAGTGTCGAAGTTGCGCAAGATTTATTAAATTTAACAACGAAGCTTAAAGATTTAAAACTATTGTCTTTAAATGACTTGATGGATGTGAAAGGTATCGGTATGTATAAAGCGGTGATTTTAAAGGCAGCGTTTGTACTAGGTGAACGTATGAATGCGCCGGATCAAAAAGAGAAAGTAAAAATTAATTCACCCCAAGATGCGGCGGATTATTTTTTATCGAGGATGATGCATTTAACACATGAACAGTTTGAGGTATTATTTTTGAACTCAAAGAATATTGTAATTCGTCATGAAGTCATCTTTGTAGGAACTTTGAATTCTTCTGTGGTGCATCCTAGAGAGGTATTTAAAGCAGCTATTAAGTGGTCGAGCAATGCGATTATTGTGGTACATAATCATCCGTCTGGTGATGTGACACCTTCAAAAGAAGATATTCATACAACAAAACGATTGCAAGAGTGTGGCAGAGTGCTTGGCATTGAATTGCTTGATCATATAATTATTGGAGATGCGAAGTATTTGAGTTTGGTTGAAGCGGGGTATTTTGATGATTAAAAAACCGATAACACGACATGAAGGTGTTATCGGAATATAGTAAATATGCTTTGATTTAAAATGGATGCATTTGAAAATAGTTCAGAATCCACATAATCCCTTGATAAGCTAAATAAATAATTAAAGCGAAAATCGCAATTTTTATGATAAAACGTAGTAATGAAACACCTACTCTGAAGAGTAGACCAATCAATAATACGAGTAAAATAATTGTTAAAATTGACATGGCTGCAACTCCTTTACATATAGTGTAACTGAAATGTATTGTGGATGCATCGGTCTTGGGATTTAAATCAAGTGTCGTTCTCTAGTCTGATGAAAATTCTCGTAAAAAAGCGTACAATGAAATCATTAAGAATGGGACGGTGTGAGGATGCGTTTTCTATTTAACATCATTAAAAATATTATAGCAGTCGGATGCATCATTGTAATTGTCTTTTTTGCGTTGAAATATGCACCGTTTTTAAAAGAACAAGAATGGAATCCAATCAGCAATAAAACTACCTATTCATCTTATCAAGGCGGTAATGTACCAATTGAAGATTTCAAACCTGGCCAACGTTATGTTGTGGAAAAAAATGATATTTTGAATAATATGCCCGCAAGTCAGACTAAGAACATCTTTAACATGTTGAATAAAGAAGAGTTTATGGATGTCAGCGGATTAAGTAGAATGGGCTATAATGAAAATTATTTAATTGGGCAACGTGGCAATCAGTTTATCATGTACAAATTCGGTTCTGATGAATTACGTATTTACGCAACGGAAATTGAACTGCATCAAGACTTACAAGCGATGCAGCAAAATATACAAATGCACCCTGTAGCTTATTTTAAATAAATCGAGTTGTTTCTATAGTGCATTATCTTGAAAATAATACAGTCTTACGTTACCCTTGTGTTGAATCATTGATAGAGAGGTTTGGTGTTCTTTAATGAGTAAACAAACAAATGGAAAAAACGCTGCTGAACAATCAAAAGCGCAAAAGCTGTTTGAGAACTGGAGAAAAGAAGAAACCCTGTATAAAGAAGATGAAAAAGAAGACAGCAACAAGAAATAATGATTCAGACTTAGATAGTGTATATGAACATTTACACCTGATTTTTAATTAAAATAAAATGAAGATATTTTTTGGGCATCAGCCGATTTCAAATGAATTGCTGATGCTCTTTTTTTAAGTATTTTTTGCCAGGTACAGTTGGCACTTTAACTAAGGTGTATAATAATATAAAATATAGTGAGATATGAAAAATTGAGTTAATAGAGGTGTTCAGGTTGTCCAAGTTTTTTAAAAATAACAAATTGATTGTTATTTTCTGTTCCCTGATTCTATTTATATCGTTAATAGGGTTATCGATCAGATCACATCACCAATCGCCTGTGGAACAATATGTCGGTGATACCGTGTCCGTTCCTCAACGCGTACTATCTTATCCATTACATATAGTAACAGGTTCAATTGACGGTTTATTCAATGGAAAAACATCAAAAGAGGATAAAAATAAAATCAAACAATTAGAGGCAGAAAATGAGAGATTGAAAGCGGAAAATGAAGGTTTTCGTAAAGAATTAGATATTAAAGACATCTCTAAATACGAACCTCTCAGCGCAACAGTGATTGCTAGAAATCCAGACCAATGGATGAATAAAGCGATTATTGATAAAGGGAAAAAAGCCGGAATCAAACAAAACCAAGCTGTTATTACAGCAGAAGGTTTAGTCGGCAGAGTTGTCAAAGTCAATCAGTTTTCTGCTCAAGTAGATTTGCTTTCAACTTCATCTCGTAATGGTAAACTTTCAGTTAATATTCAACATGATTCTAAAAAAATCTTCGGGTTGATTAACCATTATGATAGAAAAACAAATGAATTAGTTATCAGTGATATTGATAATAAGGATAAAATCGCAAAAGGCGATAAAGTTGTGACAAGTGGTTTAGCGAACCAAATACCAAGCAATTTATATATCGGTGAAGTTACTAAAGTAGAAAATGATCAATATGGGCTTTCAAAAGAAGTGAGAGTAAAAACAGCGGCAGATTTAAGTGACTTAGATCATGTTTATGTTGCACAACGCGATCCGAAAACACTTCCTGATGAAAGCGGTGATGAATAATGCGTGCGTTTTACTATTTTTTAATTGGGGCTGTATTGTTCTATCTTGATTCATTAATCGCTTTAGTGATACCGATGCAAATCGGTGGAAGAGGGATTATCTTCGTACCGCATTTATTGTTGATGTATTTGTTGATTATTACCATCTATAAAAAACCAAGTATCGCAGTTGTACTTGCGATAATTTTCGGATTAACTACTGATTTATATTATGGAACAATCTATGGTTTAAATACATTTGGTTATTTATTATTTGTGATTTTGATGGATTTCTTTTTCAAAGTATACTATCGAGATCATACGATGGTATTCATTGGTGTTTGGCTGTTTACAATCATCTTTGAAATTTACCAAGCATTAATTTATGGTTTGTTAGGATTAATTAAATTTAATCTTTGGGACTTTTTATTATTCCGATTATTACCAACCGCTTTCGTAAATTTACTGTTATTGTTGATTGTTTTTAGCTTGATTAAAAAATTAATCAAAAAATTAGATTTGCCAATTGACAGGAAAGCCTAGGGATGGTAAGCTTTAGCAGTTGAGTAGTTTATAGCTACATACAACCGCTCAAATATAGGTTTAAGTATACCAAGTGTATCACCTATATATGGCGTGACTTATTTTATAGGAGGTGCAAAGTATGTTTGCTATTATCGAAACAGGCGGTAAACAAATTAAAGTAGAAAAAGGTCAAGAAATTTACGTTGAAAAATTAGATGTAAACGAAGGTGACACTTTCACTTTTGACAAAGTTTTATTTGTAGGTGGAGACGCAGTCAAAGTTGGTGCGCCAACAGTTGAAGGTGCGACAGTAACAGCTACAGTAAACAAACAAGGTCGCGGTAAGAAAATCACTGTATTTACTTACAAACGTCGTAAAGACTATAAACGTAAAAAAGGCCATCGTCAACCATACACTAAATTAACAATCGACGCAATCAACGCTTAATCATGATTAAGATAGACGTTTCGTTTAATGAAGAGGGTCAAGTAACAGATGTCATCATGGATGGTCATGCTGAACATGGCGAGTATGGTCATGATATTGTCTGTGCTGGCGCTTCAGCGGTTTTATTCGGAAGTGTCAATGCTATCCTCGGATTAACATCTGAAAGACCTGACATAGATTATGACGATGATGGAGGCTATTTCCATCTCAGAAGTGTAAACGTAAACGATGAACAAGCGCAATTGATTTTGCAAGCAATGCTCGTATCACTTCAAACTATTGAAGACGAGTACCACGATAATATAAAATTAAATTATAAGTGAGGTGTATCCAGATGTTAAAATTAAACTTACAATTCTTCGCATCGAAAAAAGGGGTAAGTTCTACTAAAAACGGACGTGACTCTGAATCTAAACGTCTTGGCGCTAAACGTGCTGACGGACAATTCGTAACAGGTGGATCAATTTTATTCCGTCAACGCGGAACTAAAATCTACCCTGGTGAAAATGTAGGTCGCGGCGGCGATGACACATTATTCGCTAAAATTGACGGCGTTGTTAAATTCGAACGCAAAGGCCGTAACAAAAAACAAGTTTCAGTATACGCTGCAGCTGAGTAATTTTTGTTGACGCAACACCAGAAGTTTAACTTCTGGTGTTTTATTTTTGTCTTTATTTCTAAGCGTACATAAAGAATGATATAATAATCTAGATATTGCATTAGAAAATATATATAAAAGAGGTGAGAAACATGTTTGTCGATCAAGTTAAAATATTATTAAAAGCAGGCGATGGCGGTAACGGTATCACTGCATATAGAAGAGAGAAATATGTTCCTTTCGGAGGCCCGGCAGGCGGAGACGGCGGTCGCGGTGCATCTATAGTTTTTGAAGTAGACGAAGGGTTACGTACATTACTCGATTTCAGATATCAACGCCAATTCAAAGCCAAACGTGGTGAAGGCGGCCAAAGTAGTAACATGCATGGTAGAAATGCGGAAGATTTAGTATTAAGAGTCCCACCAGGCACAATTATTAAAGCAGTTGAAACGGATGAAGTCATCGCTGACCTAGTAGAAAATGGACAACGTGCCGTTGTCGCTAAAGGTGGACGTGGTGGTCGAGGCAACTCTCGATTTGCAACACCAAGAAACCCAGCACCTGATTTCAGTGAAAATGGTGAACCTGGTGAAGAAATTGAAGTCACATTAGAATTAAAATTAATGGCAGATGTTGGCTTAGTTGGTTTCCCAAGTGTAGGTAAATCTACATTGCTTTCAACAGTCTCAAAAGCAAAGCCTAAAATCGGAGCATACCATTTCACAACGATTAAACCAAATTTAGGTGTTGTTTCAACACCTGACGGTCGTAGCTTTGTTATGGCTGATTTACCTGGATTAATTGAAGGTGCTTCAGAGGGTGTTGGTTTAGGACATCAATTCTTACGTCATGTCGAAAGAACTAAAGTCATTGTACATGTGATTGACATGAGTGGATCAGAAGGCAGAGATCCTTATGAAGATTACCAAACTATTAACAATGAATTGAAATCTTACGGTCAACGTTTAGAAGATCGTCCACAAATCATCGTCGCAAATAAAATGGACTTGCCAGACGCGCAAGATAATTTAGAACTCTTTAAGTCTGAAGTTGGTGACGATGTAGAGATTATTCCAATTTCTGCTTATACACGAGAAAACCTTGATCAATTACTTTATGCGATTGCTGATAAACTAGAAGAGTATAAAGATGTTGATTTCTCTAAAGAAGATGATGAAGCATTAGGTGTGAACCGTGTATTATACAAACACACACCATCACAAGATGCATTCACAATTACACGTGATGATGATGCAGCATTTGTGGTCAGCGGTAAAGCAATTGAAAGAATGTTCCATATGACTGATTTCAATAGTGACCCGGCAGTTAGACGTTTTGCGCGTCAAATGCGTTCAATGGGTATTGATGATGCATTAAGAGAACGTGGTGCGAAAAATGGAGATATCGTAAGAATTTTAGGCGGAGAATTTGAATTCGTTGAATAGAGGTGTCTAAGTGAACGATAAACAAGTGAAAAAGTTCTATCTGATACGAGAAGATGTACTTCCAGAATCTGTCATTAAAACATTGCAAATTAAAGATGCATTAAAAGAAAATCCGCATTTGTCTATTTATGAAGCAGTCAGACAATACGGTTTATCTCGTAGTGCCTTTTACAAGTATAAAGATACTATCTTTCCAATTGATGAAAAGGTAGAAGATACAAGAGAATTCACTATCATTCTTTATGTACATGATAAGGTTGGTATGCTTGCACAAGTTCTTAATACGATTTCTCAAATTCATATGTCTGTTTTAACGATTCATCAAAGTATTCCGATGGAAGATAAAGCAACAATCACATTGTCTTTAAATACTGCAGGCAGTCAGACTTCGATTGAAGATGTGATTTTTGCATTACGAAACATTGAAAATGTTTATAAAGTAGAAATAATCAGTATGTCAATGTAAGGAAGTGACGGCGTGTACGCATATATTAAAGGTCAATTAACACAATTGTTCCCAACGCACGTGGTGGTGGAAACGAATGGTGTCGGTTATGAAATCCAAACACCGAACTCTTATCGTTTTCAATCTTCATTTCAACAAGAAGTAGTAATTTACACGTCTTTAGTTGTTAGAGAAGATGCACAGTTGTTGTATGGTTTTATATCAGAAGAAGAAAAAGAAATGTTTTTAAGCTTGAATAAAGTGACAGGTATTGGTCCAAAATCGGCATTGGCAATTTTAGCTGCAAGTACGCCTAATGAAGTGAAAATCGGTATAGAAAATGAAAATGAAGCGTATTTAACAAAATTCCCAGGTATCGGTAAGAAGACCGCACGTCAAATCATCTTAGATTTAAAAGGTAAAGTTCAAATCACAGATGAAAGCGCAGATACTTTATTACAGCAACCTGATACAACTGTATCCGGCAATTCACCAGTCCTAGAAGAAGCCTTGCTTGCATTAGAAGCATTAGGTTATTCTAAGCGTGAATTGAAAAAAGTTGAAAAGAAATTGAGTACAGAGCAGTTTGAATCAGTTGATGAAGCGGTTAAAGCAGGTTTGAAAATATTAGTTTCTTAAAAATAAGTCAAAAGGAGGGGACACAATGGATGACAGAATGGTAGATCAAACGGTCCATGATGATGAATATTCTTTTGAATTATCATTGAGACCACATTTACTAAGACAATATATCGGTCAAGCATCAATTAAAGCTAATTTAGAAGTCTTTATAAAAGCAGCAAAGATGCGTGAGGAGCCATTAGATCATGTTTTATTATTCGGCCCCCCTGGACTTGGTAAAACAACCTTGTCAAACATCATTGCGAATGAAATGGGTGTAAATATCAGAACAGTCACTGGACCAGCAATAGAACGACCTGGTGATTTAGCGGCAATCCTTTCAGGTTTGCAACCAGGTGATGTTTTGTTTATTGATGAAATTCATCGTTTAAGCAGTGTAGTTGAAGAGGTTTTATATCCTGCAATGGAAGATTTCTATTTAGATATCGTGATCGGCAAAGGAGAAGAAGCGCGCAGTATTCGTATTGATTTGCCTCCATTTACATTAGTAGGTGCAACGACAAGAGCCGGCAGTTTAACAGGCCCGTTACGTGATCGCTTTGGTGTTCATTTACGTTTGGAGTTTTATAACGAGGATGAACTAGAAGATATTATTAAGCGAACTGCAGAAGTACTAGGTACAGAAATTGATGAAGAGAGTGCTGCAGAACTTGCGAAACGTAGTAGAGGTACACCACGTATTGCCAACCGTCTTCTTAAACGCGTTCGAGATTTCCAACAAGTCAATGAAGACGACAAAATATATATTGAAACAACAAAACGTGCATTACAACTTCTACAAGTGGATGATTATGGTTTAGATTACATCGACCATAAAATGATGCGCTGTATTATTAATCAATATAATGGGGGACCTGTCGGTTTAGACACAATCGCTGTTTCTATCGGTGAAGAACGTATTACAATCGAAGATGTCTATGAGCCTTTCTTAATTCAAAAAGGCTTTTTAGAACGCACACCGAGAGGAAGAAAAGCGACACCCCTAGCTTATGAACACTTTGGCACTGAACATGGAAAGAGGGACAATTTTGAATATTGAAGAGTTTGATTATCATTTACCGGAAGAACTAATCGCACAAACGCCGTTAAAAGATAGAGATACAAGTCGTTTATTAGTATTAAATAGAAAGAATGGCGACATTGAACATCGTCATTTTAAAGACATTATCGAATATTTTAATCCAGGTGACACGCTTGTCTTAAACGATACTAAAGTCATGCCTGCGCGCTTATTTGGTTTAAAAGAAGATACAAAAGCTAAAGTAGAAATGTTGATGCTGACACAAACCGAAGGTAATGATTGGGAAGTATTATTGAAGCCTGCGAAACGTATCAAAGTGGGTCAAAAATTATCATTTGGTGAAGGGAAAATCATCGCAGAATGTATTAAGGAATTAGAACAAGGCGGACGCATTATGCGTTTATATTACGAAGGTATTTTACAAGAACGTTTAGATGAATTAGGTGAAATGCCATTACCGCCTTACATCAAAGAACGTTTAGATGATCCAGATCGCTATCAAACAGTCTATGCGAAGGAAACAGGTTCTGCCGCTGCACCAACAGCCGGCTTACACTTTACAGATGAGCTGTTAGAACAATTAAAAGCGAAACAAGTGAACCTTGCATTTGTAACACTGCATGTCGGTTTAGGTACCTTCAGACCTGTCAGCGTTGATAATATAGATGATCATAAAATGCATAGTGAATATTATCAGATGTCTCAAGCTACAGCTGATTTGTTAAATGAAACAAAACAAAAAGGACATCGTATTATTTCAGTTGGTACCACATCAACAAGAACATTAGAAACGATTCGCAGAGACCATGACCAATTTACAGCACAAAGCGGATGGACGGATATCTTTATTTATCCAGGCTTTGAGTTTAAAGCTATTGATGCTTTAATTACGAACTTCCATCTGCCGAAGTCCACACTTGTCATGTTAGTTTCAGCATTCAGTTCAAAACAATATATTTTAAATGCATACCAAACAGCTGTCGAAATGAAATATCGATTCTTCAGCTTTGGTGATGCAATGTTAATTATTTAAGGGAGTCGTGAAAAAGTTATGCCTGCAGTAACTTATGAACATATCAAAACATGTAAACAATCCGGTGCAAGGTTAGGAATCGTGCATACACCGCACGGTTCATTTGAAACACCTATGTTTATGCCAGTAGGAACACAAGCTACCGTTAAAACTATGAGTCCTGAAGAACTAAAGGAAATTAATGCACAAATCATTTTAGGCAACACATACCATTTATGGTTGCAACCCGGTAATGACATTATTAAACGCGCGGGTGGTTTGCATAAATTTATGAATTGGAATGGCCCAATTCTGACTGATTCAGGTGGTTTCCAAGTATTCAGTTTAAGTAATTTACGTAAAATCACAGAAGAAGGTGTTCATTTCAGACATCATAAAAATGGTTCTAAATTATTCTTGAGTCCTGAGAAAGCGACAGAGATTCAAAATGATTTAGGTTCAGATATTATGATGGCATTTGATGAATGTCCGCCAATGCCTGCTGAATATAAATATGTCAAAGACTCTATCGAAAGAACAACAAGATGGGCAGAGCGTTGTCTGAAAGCACATAAACGACCAGAAGACCAAGCTTTATTCGGAATTATCCAAGGTGGAGAATATAAAGATTTACGTCAGCAAAGTGCTGAAGAATTAGTGAAGTTAGATTTTCCTGGCTATGCGATTGGCGGATTATCTGTGGGTGAACCTAAACCAGTCATGTATGACATGGTTGAATTTACTGAACAATTCATGCCTAAGGATAAACCACGTTATTTAATGGGTGTCGGCTCACCAGATGCTTTAATCGAATGTAGTATTCGTGGTATGGATATGTTTGATTGCGTATTACCAACACGTATAGCACGAAATGGTACATGTATGACTTCTAATGGTCGTGTGGTTATTAAAAATGCAAAATATGCAGACGATTTAAGTCCGCTTGATGAAAATTGTGATTGTTATACATGCCGTAACTATACAAAAGCTTACTTACGTCATTTAATAAAAGCAGAAGAAACTTTTGGTATACGCCTAACTACTTATCATAACTTATATTTTCTGTTAAAATTAATGGAGGATATCAGACAGGCCATTCGGGAGGATCGTCTTTTAGATTTTAAAGAGGAATTCTTTGAACAATATGGATTGAATGAAGAAAATCCTAAAAACTTTTAATTAAAGGAGTAATGTTTGTGAATTTAACCGGTCTTATTTTACCTATTGCATTATTAGCTTTAATGTGGTTCTTCATGATCAGACCACAACAAAAGCGTCAAAAGGAACACCGTGAAATGGTGAACCGTTTGGAATCAGGACAACACGTTACAACAATCGGCGGCATCAAAGGTGTCGTACGTGCAGTTGATGAAACAACAGTTGTCATTTCAGTTAACGACAAAGGCACTCAAATCACATTTGAAAAAGGTGCTGTAAAACAAGTTAATCCAGACTAATTAATGTTAGTATGACATAGTATAGGCAAGCGTAAGCGAATTACCTGTACATAGATTAACCCAATAAACATCCTAAAGCGATCCGATATAGATTGTTTTAGGATGTTTTAATTTTGTTTGAATTACTTTAAATGAATGAAAAGTTGTTTTAAATTAGTGTAGGAGCGTGTATAATTCAATATTGGAATACGATTTTATAAGGTTTTGCATAGTATTAACGTGATTTAATGTTGATTTTAATCAATTGTACACGCTATGCATCACACAAAGTATTGTTCGAATTTTTGAAAGCTGAGTAAGGATGTAGTAAGCTATATAGGTTCATTCAATTGAAGTGCAGTGTAAGAACAAACCGAAACGTTTGGTTTTAGCTTGCAGTTCATTTGAAAAATCAAGTATGCTATTTACATAAGTAAATAATGAGGTGTTCATGTGAAGAAAAACAGTAGAATAATTGCATTCTTGTTACTTGTTGTGTTGCTTTTTGCTGGCATGGCAGCAACTTACAAGAATGTAATTAAAGACGTTCGTTTAGGCTTGGACCTTCAAGGTGGATTTGAGGTACTTTACCAAGTTAATCCATTACAAAAGGGTGATAAGATAGACGATAAGGCTGTTCAAGCCACAGCCAAAACGTTAGAAAACAGGGTCAACGTCTTAGGGGTATCTGAACCTAAGATTACTGTTGAAGATAATAACCGTATTCGAGTACAACTTGCTGGTGTTAAAAACCAAAATGAAGCTCGAGACATTTTATCTTCACAAGCGAATTTAACGATTCGTGACTCAGACGATAACGTTAAATTAACAGGTAAGGATTTAGTTCAAGGTTCTGCAAAACAAGAGTTTAAGCAGAATACCAACCAACCGGCTGTTACTTTCAAATTGAAAGATAGTAAAAAATTCAAGAAAGTCACAGAAGAGATTTCAAAACGTAAAGAAAACGTGATGGTTGTTTGGTTAGACTACGAAAAAGGCGATAGTTACCAAAAAGAAAAAGAGAAAAAAGACCCGAAATATGTTTCAGCAGCGTCAGTTGATCAACCTATCAACTCTGACAGTGTAGAAATTTCTGGTGGATTTAATGGCGAAGAAGGCGTTCAAAAAGCAAAACAAATTGCTGACTTATTGAACTCTGGTTCTTTACCAGTACATCTTAAAGAAATTTACTCTAACTCTGTAGGTGCACAGTTCGGTCAAGATGCATTAGATAAAACAATCTTCGGTTCATTATTAGGTGTCGGAGTCATTTACTTATTTATGGTAGGATTCTACAGATTACCTGGTATTATTGCCGTAATTATATTAACAACATACATCTACTTAACTTTAGTAGCCTTCAACTTCATTCATGGTGTACTTACATTGCCAGGTTTAGCGGCACTGGTACTTGGTGTCGGTATGGCGGTTGATGCGAACATCATTATGTATGAACGGATTAAAGATGAGTTGAGAATCGGACGAACATTGAAACAAGCTTTCCACAAAGCGAATAAGAGTTCCTTTATTACGATTTTAGATGCGAACTTAACAACTGTCTTAGCGGCAGCTGTGTTATTCTTCTTTGGTGAAAGTGCGGTTAAAGGTTTCGCTACGATGTTATTACTCGCAATCTTAATGAGTTTCGTGACAGCAGTATTCTTAACACGTATCTTATTATCATTGTTAGTACAATCAAATTACTTCAAGAAAAGTTTCTGGTTATTTGGTATTAAGAAGAAAGATAGACATGATATCAATGAAGGTATTGATGTGTATCAATTAAAAACACCTTATGATCATTGGAACTTCATGAAACTTGCGAAACCATTATTCTGGTTCAGTGGTATTGTGATTGCTGCTGGTGTAGTGATTCTGTTTATATTCAAATTAAACTTAGGTATCGACTTTACAAGTGGTACACGTGTTGATATGAAAGCAGATCATAAGATTACACAAGAAGATGTTACAAAACAATTAAACAAAACGCATATGAAGCCTGACCGTATTTCATTATCTGGTAATAACGATAGCGCTTCTGTTCAATTTAAAAATGATTTGAGCAAAGACGAAGTTGCTAAAGTTAAAAATGTGATGAAAAAAGAATTCGGTAATGAACCTACTGTTAACACAGTTTCACCGGTGATTGGTCAAGAAATTGCGAAAAACGCATTACTTTCATTGATTTACGCATCAATCGGTATGATTATATACATTTCATTACGATTCGAATGGCGAATGGGCTTATCATCTATCATCGCATTACTGCATGATGCCTTTATGATTGTTGCGGTATTCAGCTTGTTCAGAATTGAAGTAGATGTAACATTTATCGCAGCAGTTCTAACAATTATCGGTTACTCTATTAACGATACAATCGTTACGTTTGACCGTGTACGTGAGAACTTGCATAAAATCAGGGTGATTACTAAACCAGAACAGATTGACAAAATTGTAAACCGTTCAATCAGACAAACACTGACACGTTCAATCAACACTGTATTAACAGTTGTGATTGTTGTAGTCGCATTATTAATGTTCGGTGCATCAAGTATCTTCAACTTTGCACTTGCATTATTAATTGGTTTAGTTTCTGGTGTATTCTCATCTGTGTTCATCGCTGTACCTTTATGGGGCATGATGAAAAAACAACAGCTTAAAAAAGCACCAAATCATAAACTTGTCGTTTATCGTGAAAAACGTAAAAACGAAGATAAAATTCTGGTTTAATAGAACGAGAGTATTAACTCCTGGACTTTTTAGTCTGGGAGTTTTTTTATGATGTAAAACGCTATGTTTGGTAGAAGTTGCTTTTTATTTTATGAGTTCTTCTGTATAATGACATGTGGAAAAGAGGGAAGTCGTTATATGATTAAAGCTAAGTATAAATGGGATTTACAATCGAATACATCAGAAATCACATCAGATGATGCTAAAGCATTAAAGCTTACACCTATCGTACAAAAGATATTACAAAGCAAAGGTGTAATAGCGTCTTCTGAAATCAAACAATTACTAGAACCATCTCAAATTCAGCATGACACTTATGCGTTAAGTGATATGAAGAAAGCTATCGAACGTATCAATCAAGCACTTGATAAAAAAGAACGTATTTTAGTTTATGGAGATTATGATGCTGATGGGGTAACATCTACATCTATATTAGTCAGTGCATTAAGAGAACTTGGTGCAGAAGTCGGATGGTATATTCCAAATCGATTTACTGAAGGATACGGACCAAATGAAGCAGCCTTTAGAAATGCGGCAGATGAAGGTATCGACTTGATTATTACAGTTGATAATGGTATCCAAGGTCATCATGAAATGCTAGTGGCTAAAGAATTAGACATAGATGTGATTATTACAGATCACCATGAAATTAGTGAAACGTTACCGGAAGCTTATGCGATTGTGCATCCGATGCATCCAGATTTTGACTATCCATTTAAATACTTAAGCGGTGCAGGGGTCGCATTAAAAATTGCTCAAGCATTACTTGATCATCCTGCACCTGAATTTACAGCTTTGGCAGCCATAGGTACAGTTGCTGATTTGGTCTCATTAACAAATGAAAACCGAGCTATTGTACAACAAGGTATAAAAGTGATGAACAATCATCCATCAGTTGCCATCGAAGCGCTGCTAAGTCAAGCAGGGTATAACGACGCGATAAACGAAGAAACGATTGGTTTTATAATAGGACCGCGTTTGAATGCAGTAGGCCGTCTAGATGATGCAAGTTTAGCAGCGGAATTGTTAATGTGTGAAAGTGCGGAAGAAGCGGAATTCTTAGCTGAGCAAGTTGAACATTTTAATCAAGAACGAAAAGATATTGTTCAAGAGATTGCAGACGAAGCACTTGAAATGGCACAAGCGGAAGTAGAAGCTGGAAACCGCTTCTTAATCCTTGCCCAAGAAAATTGGCATGAAGGTGTTCTTGGCATCGTTGCCTCACGAATTGTTGAAACATATGGCTTGCCGACGATCATTCTAAATATTGATACTGCACAAGATTTTGCGAAAGGTTCTGCACGCAGTATTGAACAAGTTTCAATGTATGAGATGCTAGATAAAGAAAGACCATTGATTTCAAAATTCGGTGGGCATCATATGGCAGCGGGAATGACTTTACCAATTGAGAATATAGAAAAGCTTAAAACAGCGTTAAATGCTCATATGGCAGAACTCGCAAAACACGTAGATTTAACACCTAGGAAAAAAGTAGATTTAGTATTAAGCGAATCTGATATTACGGTTAAAAATATTTCAGATATTGAAAAGTTACGACCATTCGGTACAGACTTTACTAGTCCTGTGTTTGAATTAGATAGGATTCAAGTCAAACAATCTAAAGGGATTGGTCAAGAAGGCAAACATTTAAAAATGACACTAGGTGATTCTAAGTTACAAGCCCTTTATTGGCAAAATGGTGCATATGCACACCAACTAGAACTGAACGAGCCCTTAAATTTAATCGGGACTTTACAAATAAATGAATGGAATGGTAATCAATCGCCTCAATTCATGGTACAAGATATGGCTTCAGAACAGCTGCAAATTTTAGACTTCAGAGGCAAAGCACGTCAACATGAGATGCATGATAATGCATCGACTGCAGAAATTATCAATGCACAGGCTGAAAAAGCACATGAACATCAATATTTCTATGGAGATATAATTGAACAAGTTTATGACAGATATATCTTTAAAGAGTTACCATTGGATTTAGAAACCATGGCACAAACGCTAAAGTCAATTCAAGCCAGTCAAATTATTTTAGAGTTGAACCATCGACACTCTATTTATTTTGACGGCATGCCGCAAATGAACCATTTTAAGGCGTGCTATAAAGCCTTATTTATGAAAGATGAAATCAACTTAGAACAAGATGGAATGCAGTTATGCAACTATTTAAAAATCAAACCGCCTTTATTGATATTTATGCTCAAAGTCTTTAATGAATTAGATTTTATTGAGAATAATCATGGTATAATTAAAGTGAATAAAAATGTAGATAAAAAGGACATTACTTCTAGTAAGCTTTATCAAGCAAGACTTAAACGGATAGATGTTGAGAAATTCTTGTTATATGATGACTTTTCAAAGGTGAAACTTTGGATTAAAGAACAGCTAGCTAAGTAATTAGGAGGAAATAAATAAATGGATTTAAAACAATATGTTTCAGAAGTACAAGATTGGCCTAAAGAAGGCGTCAATTTCAAAGATATCACAACGATTATGGATAATGGGGAAGCTTATGGTTATGCGACAGATCAAATCGTTGAATTTGCTAGAGAAAAAGAAGTAGATATCGTTGTAGGTCCTGAAGCACGTGGCTTTATCATCGGTTGTCCTGTAGCGTATTCAATGGGAATTGGGTTTGCACCAGTACGTAAAGAAGGCAAACTTCCTAGAGAAGTCATCAAATATGAGTACAACTTAGAATATGGTACTAACGTTTTAACTATGCATAAGGATGCTATTAAACCAGGACAACGCGTCTTAATTACTGATGATTTGCTAGCGACAGGCGGCACGATTGAAGCTACAATCAAACTCGTTGAAGAACTAGGAGGTATTGTGGCTGGTATTGCCTTTATCATCGAATTAAAATATTTACATGGTTATGAAAAGATTAAAGACTACGAAGTATTAAGCTTAATTTCATATGATGAGTAAAATAATGTATCGCTTACTAGTGAAGGGTAAGCGATACATTTATTTATTTGCAAAATTTGTTTTTTGTTTTTAAAATAAAAGTTAATTCTACAAGGTAAGCTTGTAAACGACACTGACAAGATAATTGCGAAAGTTCACACAATACGTCGAAGTATAGTGGTTCAATTATCTGTCAATGTATAGTAGAATAGATATATTATTTAATATAAATGTAAGTTGTGATAAAAGGAACGAGTTGAAAATAGGCTGGTAACCTATATAACTATTGTCGAAATATGAAATATTCAAACAAACTGACAAGCAGATTATAAAATAAAATGTACTTAAAAAGAAGATGTGGGGGTGTCTAATGTGAATAATGAATATCCATACAGCGCAGATGAAGTCTTATATAAAGCAAAATCCTACTTATCCAAAGAGGAGTATGAACATGTCTTGAAAAGCTATCATATCGCATATGAAGCGCATCAAGGCCAATTCAGAAAAAATGGTTTGCCTTATATTATGCACCCGATTCAAGTAGCTGGTATTTTAACTGAGATGCATCTTGACGGACCGACTATTGTTGCAGGCTTCTTACATGATGTAATTGAGGATACTCCTTACACATTTGATGACGTAAAAGCGATGTTTAACGATGAAGTAGCCATGATTGTTGAAGGGGTTACGAAATTAAAGAAAGTCAAATATCGTTCTAAAGAAGAACAACAAGCTGAGAACCATAGAAAGTTATTTATTGCGATTGCCAAAGATGTACGTGTTATCTTAGTTAAATTAGCAGATAGATTGCATAATATGCGTACTTTAAAAGCGATGCCGAGAGAAAAACAAATTAGAATTTCTAAAGAAACATTAGAGATTTACGCACCGCTTGCACACCGCTTAGGGATTAATACAATCAAATGGGAACTTGAAGATATAGCGCTTCGTTATATCGATGGTGTACAGTACTTCCGTATCGTCAATCTCATGAAGAAAAAACGTAGTGAGCGTGAAGCTTATATTGCAAACGCGATAGACAATATACGTGCTGAAATGGATAAAATGCATATTTCAGGTGAGATTAACGGCCGTCCTAAACATATTTACAGTATCTATCGTAAAATGATGAAACAAAAGAAACAATTCGATCAAATCTTTGATTTATTAGCAGTGCGTATTATTGTTGATTCAATTAAAGATTGTTATGCGGTATTAGGTTTAGTACATACTTTATGGAAACCGATGCCTGGCAGATTCAAAGACTATATTGCGATGCCTAAACAAAACATGTATCAATCGTTGCATACCACTGTTGTAGGTCCTAATGGCGATCCTTTAGAAATTCAAATCAGAACACATGAAATGCATGAAATTGCTGAACACGGGGTTGCGGCGCATTGGGCTTATAAAGAAGGCAAGAAAGTCACTGATGATAATTCAAGTTATGCTAAGAAACTATCATGGTTGAAAGACTTGGCAGAAGCAGATAAAACAGCGAATGATGCACAAGAATTTATGGAATCATTGAAGTTCGATTTACAAAGTGATAAAGTATATGCCTTCACACCACAAAGTGATGTGATTGAATTACCTTATGGTGCAGTTCCGATTGACTTCGCCTATGCCGTACACAGTGAAGTCGGCAACAAAATGATCGGTGCAAAGGTCAATGGTAAAATCGAACCGATTGATTACGTATTGCAAACTGGAGATATTGTTGAAATACGAACAAGCAAACATTCCTATGGACCAAGCAGAGACTGGTTGAAAATTGTTCGTTCTTCCAGTGCAAAAAGCAAAATTAAAAGCTTCTTCAAAAAACAAGACCGTTCTTCAAACATTGAAAAAGGTAAGTTTATGGTAGAAGCGGAAATTAAGGAACAAGGCTTTAAAGTTGATGAAGTATTGACAGAAGCGAATATAGATATCGTCAATCAAAAATATAATTTCTCAAATGAAGATGATTTATTTGCGGCAGTAGGTTTTGGCGGTGTGACATCATCACAAATCGTTAACAAGTTAACGGAAAAACAACGTATTCTTGACAAGCAACGTGCATTGAATGAAGCGCAAGAAGTCACAAAATCTGTACCGATTAAAGACAATATCACCACAGACAGCGGTGTTTATGTTGAAGGTATTGAAAACGTATTGATCAAATTATCTAAATGCTGTAATCCGATTCCAGGTGACGATATTGTAGGTTATATTACTAAAGGACATGGTATTAAAGTACACCGTACAGATTGTCCGAATATCCGAAATGAAAAAGAACGTTTAATCAGCGTAGAGTGGGTGAAATCTAAAGACTCTACACAACGTTATCAAGTTGATTTAGAAGTCACTGCCTATGACCGCAACGGATTACTTAATGAAGTACTACAAGCGGTTAACGCAACTGACAGTAATTTAGTTAAAGTATCAGGTAAATCTGATGTTGAAAAAAATGCTATTATTAATTTAAGTGTGATGGTTAAAAACGTCAACGAAGTATTTAAAGTCGTAGAACGTATTAAACAACTAGGAGACGTCTATACAGTAACAAGAGTTTGGAACTAACTGAGGTGTATATAAATGAGAGTAGTAGTACAACGTGTCAAACAAGCATCTGTAACAAATGAAACGTTAAATAATCAAATTGGAAAAGGTTTATGTTTGTTAGTTGGTGTAGGTAAAGATTCGACTGAAGCAGATGTGCAAGCAGTGGCAAAAAAGATAGCCAATGCAAGAATCTTTGAAGATGAAGAAGGAAAAATGAATTTGAATGTTCAGCAAATCGGGGGTGAGATATTATCTATATCTCAATTCACGTTATATGCTGATGTTAAAAAAGGCAATAGACCTGGCTTTTCAAATTCTAAATCTCCAGATGAAGCAAATCGCTTATATGAAGCGTTGAACGATGCATTACGTACTTATGACTTAGAAGTTAAGACAGGTGAATTCGGTACTGATATGTTAGTGGATATCGCAAATGACGGTCCTGTGACGATTATTTATGAAAGTCAGGACGGCAAAGTGATATGAACCGAATAGAACGGTGGTTTAAAAAGCATAGACTTAAACCGATTCCCGTACTCATTGCTGCACTCTTAATTATTATTGTTGTATTTACGATAATTCTCGTTGCCAATTATCAAGATAAACATGATGATAGTGTAACAATGAAAGAAGATGCAGAATTAAGAACGGGTCCTAACGCCGTCTATCCTGAGATTTTTCCTGCTGAAAAAGGTGAAACATTCCATAAACTTGATAAAAAAGGTAAATGGATTTATGTTGAAACAAGTAATGGCAAGCAAAAAGGATGGGTGGCTGGATGGCATACGGATTTAGATATTCCGCCAGATAATGATCCGAATGCTAAGCCGTTAAAAGGCAAAGTGATTGTACTGGACCCTGGTCATGGCGGTGGTGACCAGGGAGCAGCCAGTGGCACTAAGTATAAATCTTTAGAAAAAGTTTATACTTTAAAAACTGGATTGGAGTTAAAAAAGAAACTTGAGCAAGAAGGCGCAACTGTTAAAATGACGCGTGACAATGATAATTACGTCAAACTGAAAGATAGAAATCTTAAAGGTGATGCGTTTATCAGCTTACATAATGACGCTTTGGAGTCTCCTGAAGCAAATGGCGCAACAGTATATTGGTACAAGAAAAAACAAGAAGATTTAGCACAAGTTTTAAGTATGAGTATACAGAAAAAAGGTTTGCTGTCACCTAAAGGTGCGAGACAGGAAAATTATCAAGTATTGCGTCAATCTAAAATACCAGCTGTGTTAATTGAGCTAGGATATATCAGTAATCCAACAGATGAGATGATGATACGAGATAAATTGCATCGCCAAATATTAGAACAGTCTATTGTTGATGGTTTGCGTATGTATTTTTCAGCTTAAATAGTTGCAATCAATGCTTAAAATCGTTATGATAGTATCTGAATAAAATAATTAAAACCGTTACGATTCTTGAATAGACATTACGAAATGATACAAGAGAAATAATCCTAGGCTGAAAGATTATTCAGAGTAATTTTGTCATTATTGAACACAAGAAGAGGTGAAGGTAAATAGTTTCTGTTTATCTTCCGTACAACATACGTTAAATGTTTAAAGTGGAACTGTGCTATACAGTTCAATTAGGGTGGCAACACGGAAAATTCGTCCCTTGTGTGATAGTGATATCATACAAGGGGCTTTTTTATTTCTAAAAGGAAGTGACGATATGATTAAAATCCCACGTGGTACACAAGATATTCTGCCTGATCAAAGCAGAAAATGGAGATATATTGAAACAAAATTAGATGAATTAATGGAACTGTATAATTATAAAGAAATTCGTACACCTATTTTTGAAAGTACTGACTTATTCGCAAGAGGTGTTGGCGATTCAACAGATGTTGTACAAAAAGAAATGTATACATTCAAAGATAAAGGTGATCGCAGTATTACATTAAGACCTGAAGGTACTGCAGCAGTAGTTCGTTCATACATTGAAAATAAAATGCAAGGTGATCCGAACCAACCGATTAAACTTTACTATAATGGTCCGATGTTCAGATATGAACGTAAACAAAAAGGGCGTTATCGTCAATTTAATCAATTCGGTGTAGAAGCAATCGGTGCCGAAGATCCAAGTATTGATGCTGAAGTTTTAGCAATGGTAATGCATATCTATGAATCATTCGGCTTAAAACACTTGAAACTTGTGATTAATAGTGTGGGTGACTTTGATTCTCGTAAGGAATATAACGAAGCGTTAATTAAGCACTTTGAACCTGTCATTGATACGTTCTGTAGTGACTGCCAATCTCGCTTGTATACGAATCCAATGCGTATTTTGGATTGTAAAGTGGATAGAGATAAAGAAGCGGTTAAAACTGCACCACGCATCACAGAATATTTAAACGAAGAATCAAAAGCTTATTTTAAACAAGTTAAAAGTTATTTAGATGAATTAGGTATTCCTTATGTGGAAGATCCAAACTTAGTTCGTGGTCTGGATTATTATACACACACTGCTTTTGAATTAATGATTGACAGTCCAGATTATGATGGTGCCATCACAACACTATGCGGCGGCGGACGTTACAATGGTTTATTAGAATTACTAGATGGACCAAAACAAACAGGTATTGGTTTCGCATTAAGTATTGAACGTTTACTACTTGCGTTAGAAGAAGAAGGTATCGAAATCGAAGATGAAGATCATTTAGATTTATTTATTGTAACGATGGGTGAAAAAGCGGACCGTTACGCAGTTAAATTATTAAATGATTTACGCCATCACGGTATTAAAGCAGATAAAGATTACTTGAAACGTAAAATTAAAGGTCAAATGAAGCAAGCGAACCGTGTAGGAGCTGAATATACGATTGTAATCGGCGACCAAGAACTTGAAGATGGAAATATCAATATCAAACATATGGAGAGCGGAGAATCAGAAGCGATTCAACTCACGGATTTAGTTTCATATTTTGAAGAGAAGAAAGCGAAATAAGAGGAGAGAGTAATTATGAGTAAAAGAACAACTTATTGTGGTCTTGTAACGGAAGACCTTTTAGGACAACACGTCACTTTAAAAGGATGGGTACACAATCGTCGTGACTTAGGTGGATTAATCTTTGTTGATTTACGTGACCGTGAAGGCTATGTACAAATCGTCTTCAACCCAGACTTTTCTAAAGAGGCATTAGAAGTTGCGGAATCTATCCGTTCTGAATACGTGATTGAAGTTGAAGGTACAGTAACAAAACGTGATCCTGAAACTGTAAACCCTAAAATTAAAACAGGTAATGTTGAAGTACAAGTTGATAAAATCAATATCATCAACAAAGCACAAACTCCGCCATTTTCAATAAATGATGATTCACAACAAGTGGATGAAAATATCCGTTTAAAATATCGTTATTTAGATTTAAGAAGACAAGAACTTGCGCAAACAATTAAAATGCGTCACCACATTACACGCGCAATTCATGAATATTTAGATAAAGAAGGTTTTTTAGATATCGAAACACCTTTCTTAACTAAATCAACACCAGAAGGTGCACGTGACTATTTAGTACCATCTCGTGTGCATGAAGGTAAATTCTATGCACTACCGCAATCACCACAATTGTTCAAACAATTATTGATGATCAGCGGCTTCGATAAATATTACCAAATCGTAAAATGTTTCCGTGACGAAGACTTACGTGCAGACAGACAACCTGAATTCACGCAAGTCGATATTGAAATGAGTTTCGTAGACCAAGAAGATGTTATGGAACTTGGTGAAGACATGCTGAAAAGTGTTGTAAAAGATGTTAAAGGTGTTGAATTGACTGAACAATTCCCACGTATGACATACGCAGAAGCTATGTCACGTTATGGTTCTGATAAACCAGATACACGTTTTGACATGGAGTTATTGGATGTTTCAAAACTAGGAGAAACAATGGACTTCAAAGTCTTTAAAGATACAGTAGAAAAAGGCGGAGAAGTAAAAGCATTAGTTGCGAAAGGTGCTTCAGACAAATATACACGTAAAGATATTGATAAATTAACTGAGTTTGTGAATATCTATGGCGCAAAAGGATTAGCTTGGGTCAAAGTTGTTGAAGATGGCTTAAGCGGACCAATCGCAAGATTCTTTGAAGATGAAAATGTTGAAACATTAAAATCTTTAACAGATGCAGAAGCAGGAGATTTAGTATTATTTGTTGCAGATAAACCAAGTGTTGTCGCACAAAGTTTAGGTGCATTACGTGTAAAATTAGCGCATGAGTTAGGCTTAATTGATGAAGATAAATTAAACTTCTTATGGGTAACAGATTGGCCGTTACTTGAATATGATGAAGATGAAAAACGCTATGTAGCAGCGCACCATCCTTTCACATCACCTAAAGATGAAGATTTAGACAAATTAGATTCTGAACCAGAAAAAGCACAAGCGAAAGCGTACGATATCGTATTAAACGGTTATGAATTAGGCGGCGGTTCAATCAGAATCCACAATGGTGATATTCAAGAAAAAATGTTTGAAGTCTTAGGCTTTACAAAAGAAGAAGCACAAGATCAATTCGGCTTCTTACTTGATGCATTCAAATATGGTGCACCACCACATGGCGGTATCGCATTAGGTCTTGACCGCTTCGTCATGTTATTAACAGGACGTACAAACTTACGTGATACAATCGCATTCCCTAAAACTGCGTCAGCTGTATCATTAATGACACAAGCACCAAGTGAAGTTTCTAATAAACAATTAGAAGAATTAGCATTGCGTATTCGTCATTAATAGAAAAATTACACTTTGAGAGTGTTTATATTTGCAATTACCATTTTATGTGGTAATATCTAAGTATAAGATAGTCGTCTGAAATACTCGTAGTTTGCTGTATGTATTTTGACCTAACACTCTTTGATCAGGGAGCCCAATAGGTTTTCTTGCAGCGCACACGCCTCTTAAGGAGGACTTGCAAAACAAGAAACAGGGCACCCACCTGTAATTAGCAGGCCAAAATGATCAAGCTCTAATAACTACGGTACAACGGATTCTATCGTACGTAGGACTTCGGTCCTACGTATTTTTTTTATTTTCTTTTCAAAGTTTGGCTTTTTTCACGAAATAATATTATCTAAATTTGTTATAATGGTATATGGTAGTAAAGTTAGATTAAAGGAGTATAGATTTGATGAAACATCAATTTTCACGTAATGAATTGGCATACGGTAAAGAGGGACTTGATTTATTAAAACAACAAACAGTTGCAGTACTTGGCGTTGGGGGCGTTGGGTCTTTTGCAGCAGAAGCTTTAGCTAGAACAAATATCGGCCATATCATTTTAATTGATAAAGATGATGTGGACATTACTAATGTGAACCGTCAATTACACGCACTTACAACGACTATCGGTCAAAGTAAAGTGACATTGATGGAAGAACGTATCAAATTAATCAATCCAGATTGTAAAGTAACTTCTTTACATATGTTCTATACCGAAGAAACGTATGAACAACTGTTCAATGATTATGATATTGATTACATTATTGATGCGAGCGACACAATTATTTATAAAGTGCATTTGATGAAAGAATGTTTGAAACGCGGCATTAAAATCATTTCTAGTATGGGTGCTGCAAATAAAACAGATCCAACACGTTTCCAAATTGCCGATATTTCTAAAACGAATACAGATCCTATCGCAAAAATAATTAGACAAAAATTGAAAAAAGAAGGTATTAAAAAAGGGATTCCAGTTGTTTTTTCAGATGAAAGTCCAATCGTCATCAGAGAAGATGTTAAAGAAACAGTCGGCGATAAAAATGCGGCAACGCGTAAAGGTCAAATGCCACCATCTTCAAATGCATTTGTGCCAAGTGTAGTAGGCTTAATTTGTGCAAGTTATGTCATCAACGATGTCTTAAAAGATATACCTGTGACTAGAATCAAAGATAAAAACCAAAAATAAAAAGGCTGATGTAGAATCGTAGACTGACTACGATTCTTCTATCAACCTTAATTAACGCTTGTTTTGCTGCTTAGTAATATTGTCATAGATTTGTTTAAGTTGCTGTTCAGTTTTAGATGTTGTTTTAGGATGGTAATAATGTCTGTTTTTAAGTTTATCCGGCAGATATTGCTGTGGTATAAAGCCATTCTCAGAATCATGCGGATATTGATAACCAATTGCATGACCTAATTCTTTAGCGCCTTTATAATGACCATCTTTAAGATGATTAGGCACTTGGCCAACATGACCTTTTCTAATATCAGATAAAGCAGCGTCAATGGCTTTGATACCTGAATTTGATTTAGGTGATAAGCATAATTCAATAACTGCTTGACTGAGCGGAATGCGTGCTTCTGGAAATCCTAAACGTTCTGCAGATTCAATGGCAGCGAGTGTACGTTGCCCGGCACTAGGGGATGCTAAACCGATATCTTCATAGCTGATCACTAGTAATCTTCTCGCGATGGTTGGGAGATCTCCTGCTTCAATCAGTCGTGCAAGATAATGTAATGCGGCATCAGTATCACTGCCTCGAATTGATTTTTGGAAAGCACTCATGACATCATAGTGCATGTCACCATCTTTATCACTGACAAAGCTGCCTTTTTGCATACAATCTTTGGCATCTTCTAAAGAAACGTGAATTTTGTCATTCTCATCAGGTTTAGCACTTAGTACTGAAAGTTCTAAGGCGTTTAAAGCACTGCGCACATCACCGTGACTTTGAGTAGAGAAGTATTGCATTGCATCATGATCAACTGTTGCATGATAGGAAGCAAGACCGCGTTCTTCATCAGCTAAAGCGCGTTCTAATGCTACAGCAACATCTTCTTCTGTCAGAGGATAGAGTTCAAATATCTGTGCTCGTGAACGAATAGCAGGATTAATCGCATGGTACGGATTGGATGTTGTCGCACCAATAAGTACTATTTTTCCGTTCTCTAAGTGAGGTAACAGGAAATCTTGTTTAGCTTTATCTAAACGATGGATTTCATCAAGCAGTAAAATGACTTGACCAGACATTTTCGCTTCTTCAACCACCATTTGCATGTCTTTTTTGGTATTTGTCACAGCGTTTAATTGTCTGAACTTAAACTGTGTAGAACCTGCGATGGCTTTCGCAATACTGGTTTTTCCAATACCAGGAGGTCCATAAAAAATCATTGAAGTCAGTCGTTTGGATTCAACCATTCTTCTAATGATACCTTTTGGACCAACTAAGTGTTGTTGTGATATGATTTCATCTAGGTTTTGCGGACGCATTCTAGATGCTAAAGGTTCGTTAGTCAAGATAGAGTCACACCTTTCTATTACTATATTAACGTAAAAAATGCTAGAATTGAATAAAATAAAATCGGATTAAGCGAGGTAATAAAATGAAAATTTCAACAAAAGGGAGATATGGCTTAACCTTAATGATTTCTCTTGCTAAGAGGGAAGGTCAAGGTTGTGTATCGTTAAAAACTATTGCAGAAGAAAATAAATTAAGTGATCTATACCTAGAACAATTAGTAGGACCATTAAGAAATGCCGGATTGATTCGTAGTGTACGCGGTGCTAAAGGTGGATACCAACTCCGTGTCCCAGCTGATGAAATTAAAGCCGGAGATATTATTCGCCTGCTTGAAGGTCCGATTTCATTCGTTGAAAGTATAGATTCAGAGCCGCCAGCACAACAAGAACTTTGGTTGCGCATGAGAGACGCAGTCAGAGAAGTATTAGATGGCACAACGTTAAAATATTTAGCAGACTTTAACGATACTGATAAACGCGATAATTACATGTTCTATATTTAATAAGTATTGCAGTTCAACTACAGGTTGTTGGACTGCATTTTTTAATGCGTAATATGGATATGTTTATTCAAATTCACATGTGGTATTCATATAATGTAACTTGATTTGAAATAATTGGAGGAATCGATTATGGCAAATAAAGGTGAAGACAAATTAGAACAAGCAAAAGGCAACGTTAAAGAAACAGTAGGTAATGCTACTGATAATAAAAAATTAGAACATGAAGGTAAAGCAGATAAAGCTTCAGGTAAAGTTGATGAAAAAATTAACGATGCTGCAGACAAAGCAAAAGATGCAGCTGGCAAATTAAAAGATAAATTCAATAAAGATAAATAATTATCAATCAATAAATAGAAATAACGGGCAGAATCTTAAATGGTTCTGCCCGTTATTTGTGTGTGCGCTCGGCATGATTAACAACTTGATGGT